>NZ_JCANQV010000136.1:0-15720 GCF_059553635.1 Candidatus Streptomyces philanthi | reverse complement strand
AGGACGAAGGTGACGCCGCAGCGGTGCAGCGCGACGTCCATGAGGACCTGGTCGAAGGCGCGGTTGAGGAACGTCGCGTACAGGGCGAAGACGGGGTGCAGCCCGCCCGTCGCCAGGCCCGCGGCGGACACCGCGCCGTGCTGCTCGGCGATGCCGACGTCGTGGACCCGGTCGGGGAACGCCTCGGCGAACTTCTGGAGGCCGACGGGCTGGAGCATCGCGGCCGTGATGGCGACGATGTCCGACCGCTCACGACCGAGCTTGACCATCTCGTCGCCGAAGACCGAGGTCCAGTCGGCGCCGCCTGCCGCCACCGGCAGACCGGTGTCCGGGTGGATGACGCCGATGCCGTGGAAACGATCCGCCTCGTCCTGCTCGGCCGGCTTGTAGCCGCGGCCCTTCTCCGTCAGGCAGTGGACGATCACCGGTCCGCCGAAGCGCTTGGCGCGCTGGAGCGCGGACTCCAGGGCGGCGATGTCGTGGCCGTCGATCGGGCCGACGTACTTCAGGCCCAGGTCCTCGAACATGCCCTGCGGCGCGATGAAGTCCTTCAGCCCCTTCTTGGCGCCGTGCAGGGTCTCGTACAGCGGCTTCCCGACGACGGGGGTGCGCTCCAGGATGTCCTTGCCGCGGGCGAGGAACTTCTCGTAGCCGTCGGTGGTGCGCAGGGTGGCCAGGTGGTTGGCGAGGCCGCCGATGGTGGGCGCGTAGGAGCGCTCGTTGTCGTTGACGACGATGATCAGCGGGCGGTCCCCGGCGGCCGCGATGTTGTTGAGGGCCTCCCAGGCCATGCCGCCGGTGAGGGCGCCGTCACCGATGACCGCGACGACGTGGTCGTCCTTGCCGCGGACCTGGTTGGCCTTGGCGAGTCCGTCGGCCCAGCCCAGCACCGTCGAGGCATGACTGTTCTCGATCACATCGTGATCGGATTCCGCCCGCGACGGATAGCCGGAGAGACCGCCTTTGGCACGTAGCTTGGAGAAGTCCTGACGCCCGGTGAGCAGCTTGTGGACATAGGTCTGGTGCCCCGTGTCCCACAGGATGCGGTCCCGGGGGGAGTCGAAGACCCGGTGCAGGGCGAGGGTCAGCTCGACCACACCGAGGTTCGGGCCCAGGTGACCGCCGGTGCGGGAGACGGCACTCACCAGGAACCGCCGTATCTCGGCGGCGAGTTCGTCCATCCGGTGCGGGGGAAGCGCCTTGAGGTCGCGCGGCCCCCGGAGGATCTCCAGCATCGTCACGGCGCCTCCCCTCGTGTGGCGGGCGGCCTCATCCGCGGTTCCCGGCGACGGTCTCCCGGGCGGCGCGCAGGGACTCCTTGAGGGAGCCCATGGTGGCCAGGACGGCGGTCGGCTCGTAGCCGCAGTGCGCCATGCAGTTGGCGCAGCGCGGGTCCTTGCCGCGGCCGTACTTCTCCCAGTCGGTCTCCTCGATCAGCTGGCGGTACGTGGGGACATAGCCGTCGCTCATCAGATAGCAGGGGCGCTGCCAGCCGAAGAGGGAGTAGTTGGGGATCGCCCAGGCGGTGCACGGGAAGTCCGCCTTGCCCTCCAGGAAGTCGAGGAAGAGCGGACTGTGGTTGAGGCGCCAGCGGCGGCGGTTGCCGCCCGCGAACGCCTTGCGGAACAGTTCCCGGGTCTGCTCGACGCCGAGGAAGTGCTCCTGGTCGGGCGCCTTCTCGTAGGCGTAGGCGGGCGAGAGCATCATCTCGTCGACCTTGAGGTCGTCGTTGAGGAAGTTCAGGACCTCGATGACGGTCTGCGGGGTGTCGGTGTTGAAGAACGTGGAGTTCGTGGTGACCCGGAATCCGCGCCGCTTGGCCTCCTTCATGGCGGCCACCGCCTCGTCGAAGACGCCCTCCTTCGCCACCGATTCGTCGTGGCGTTCCCGCATTCCGTCGATGTGCACCGCGAACGCGAAGTAGCGCGAGGGCGTGAACTTGTCCATCTTCTTGCGCAGCAGCATGGCATTGGTGCACAGGAAGACATATTTCCGGCGGGCCACCAACTGCCGCACGATTTCGTCGATCTGCGGGTGCATCAGCGGTTCGCCGCCCGCGATGGACACCATCGGGGCGCCGGACTCCAGCACCGCCCCGACCGCCTGCGCCACCGGCATGCGCTGCTTGAGCACGCCCGCGGGGTGCTGGATCTTCCCGCAGCCCTCGCACTTCAGATTGCAGGCGAAAAGCGGTTCCAGTTCCACGATCAGCGGAAACTTCTCACGCTTCCGCAGCCTCTGTTCAAAAAGATAGGTCCCGACCCTGATGGACTGGCGCAGCGGCATGGCCATCTGGCTCACCTCCTGGGGAGCGGCAAAGAACGGTGCCATTCATGGAAAACAGGGAGTACGGTGCGCAGCACCCGGAAGGCCGATATTCCACCGCGCACGGTCCGGATGCGTACGAGTTCATGTTCAGGAGCGTCCACGACCACCCGGACGGCCGCAACCGGACGGTCCCCGGCGCGTACCGCGGCCGCCAGTGTCGCCGCGGACTCCATGTCCACCGCGACGGCGCCCTGGGCGTGCAGCGCGGCCCGCTCCGCGCCGCGCACGACATGGTCGCTGCCGCGCAGCAGCCCGGTGTGGACGGTCAGCCCCTGGGCCCGCAGGGCGCGCAGCAGCGGCCCGTTGTCGCGGCAGGGGGTCTCGGCGGCGTCCGGGAGGTGGCCGCGGGTCGCCTCGGCGACGACGATGTCCCCGGGCCGCATCCCCCGTGCCAGCCCGGCGCAGAAGCCGCTGGCGATCACCGGGGAGCGCGCGGTGGCCGCGCCCTCGCGCAGGGCGCCGGCCATCGCCCGTTCGGCGGCCCGCGGGCCCATGCCCGTACGGAGGGTGACGGACGGGGCGGGGGCACCCCCGCGGTCGCCGGCGCGCAGCGCGAGGGCCTCGATGCCGAGCGCGCAGGCGACCAGCAGGGGCGGTCCGGCGGGGGCCGGGGGCCGTCTCGGCATCAGGTCCCCGAGGGCGCGCCGGTCCGGGCGCCGAGGTAGCGGCCGAGGGCCGTCAGCGGGAAGACCTGGCGGTAGAGGTGGTAGTTGATGGAGAAGTCCCAGGGGAAGCCCGTGCCGGTGAAGTACGGCTCGTCCCAGGAACCGTCGGGGCGCTGGGTGTCCGCCAGCCACGCCACCCCGCGCCGTACCGCCTCGCTGTCGCGTTCGCCCGCCGCGAGCAGCGCCATCAGCGCCCAGCCGGTCTGGGAGGCGGTGGAGGCGCCGCGCCCGGCCCAGCCCTCGCGGTCCTGGTAGGACCGCTGGTCCTCGCCCCAGCCGCCGTCGTCGTTCTGCACCCGCAGGAGCCAGCCGACGGCGCGGCGTACGGCGGGGTGCGAGGCGGGGATGCCGGCGGCGGCCAGCGCGGGGAGCACCGACCCGGTCCCGTAGAGGTAGTTGGTGCCCCAGCGGCCGAACCAGGCGCCGCTGGGCTCCTGTTCGGCCAGCAGCCAGGCGATGCCGCGGCGGACGCGGGGGTCTGCGGTGCGGCCGGCCTCGGCGAACATCTCCACGACATGGGCGGTGACATCGGCCGACGGCGGGTCGATGACCTCGCCGAAGTCGCAGAACGGCAGCCGGTTGGGGAACGGGCTGGTGTTGTCGGCGTCGAACGCGGCCCAGGCGCCGTTCCTCGACTGCATCCCGGCGGTCCAGCGCATCGCCCGCCGTACGGAGGCGTCGACCCGGCGCGGGTCGGGGTGGGCGACGCGGCGCAGCGCCAGGACGACCTCGGCGGTGTCGTCGATGTCGGGGTAGTTGTCGTTCTCGAACTCGAACGCCCAGCCACCGGACGGCACATGGGGGCGGCGCACCGCCCAGTCGCCGGGCCGGTCGATCTGCTCGGCGAGCATCCAGTCCGCTGCCTTGACCAGCCGCGGGTCGTCGGCGGGCAGTCCGGCGTCGGCGAGGGCGATGGTGGCCAGGCAGGTGTCCCAGACCGGGGACTGGCACGCCTCGACCTGCCGCGCGCCGTCCTCGCGCCACACCGCGAACCGGTCCAGTGACTCCAGCCCGGAGCGCATCACGGGGTGGCGCAGGTCGTAGCCGAGGAGGTGCAGGGCGATGAGGGAGTAGACGGCGGGGGGCTGGATGCCGCCCCAGCAACCGTCGTTCTCCTGCCGTTCGATGATCCAGCGGGCGGCGGAGCGCATCGCGGCGGCACGCAGTCCCCGGTGGGCGACCTTGTGGTAGAGGTGCAGCGCCTTGTCGAGGCGCTGGAAGACGCCGTCCCAGCTGGCGGCCGGGGCGGGCCTGCGCGGCGGGTTGGGGCGGCGGGGGTCGGTGTGCAGTTCGTCGAGGCCGAACGGTGCCGGGCGGACCGGGCGGAGGGCGGAGACGACGGCGAGCGGCACGATGGTCTGCCGCGCCCAGCACCCGAAGTCGTAGATGTTGAGCGGGAACCACTTGGGGAAGTAGATGAGTTCCGGCGGGAGTTCGGGCAGGTCCTCCCACTTCCACCAGCCGAAGAGGGCCAGCCAGACGCGGGTGAAGACCCGGGAGGCGGCGATGCCGCCGCGGGCGCGGATCCAGGCGGAGGCCCTGGCCATGTGCGGGGCGTCGGGGGCGTCCCCGGCGAGCCGCAGGGCGACGTACGCCTCGATGGTGGTGGAGATCTCGCCGGGCCCGCCGTAGAAGGTGGCCCAGGTGCCGTCCTCGCGTTGTTCCCCGCGGATGTACCGGGCGGCGGCCTCGGTGAGTTTCGGGTCACCGATGCCGAGGAACTGCCGGAGCAGCAGGTCCTCGGCGTCCATCGTCACATTGGTCTCAAGGTCGCCCTTCCACCAGCCGGCGGGGTCCTGGAGGGCGAGCAGATGGTCGGTGGCGCGGGCGGCCGCGCGCCGGGCGGCGGCCTCCGTGTGCGGTGCCCGCACGGCCCGTGCGGTGGTCTCGGGTCTCTCGGCGGTGTCATCGCCGGCCGAGGGCGCCCGGGACACGGGGGTCCCGGTGCTTCCGTCGGTCGTCGCTGTCATGGCTTCCCCTTCTGCAGTGAACTGTGAAGCGTGCTCAGGGATTCCGTCGGCCGGCGCCCGACCGGCGCCGGCCGGCGACTGCGAACTAGTACGTGGTGATAGGGCTCATCTCTCTCGTACGACGACGAAGTCCGCGAGCGCGACGAGCTGCGCGCGGACCTCTTCGGGCATGTCGACCTCGCCGAGCGCGGCGATGGCCGTGGCGTGCTGGCGGCGGGCCTCCTGGGAGGTCCACTCGCGGCCCCCGGCCTCCTCGATGAGGGCGGCGCGGGAGGCGAACTCCTCCTCGGTGAAGTCGGCGATCTCCGACTCGCTCTTCTTGGCGTCGGCGGCCAGGATGCGGGCCAGGTCCTCGGAGGCCGACCCGCCGGCGGCGAGCGCGGCGACGACCGGCAGCGACTTCTTGCGCTGGCGCAGGTCGCTCCAGGTCTGCTTGCCGGTGGCCCCCGGGTCGCCCCAGATGCCGAGGAGGTCGTCGACGGCCTGGAAGGCGAGACCGAGGTGGTAGCCGTACTTCTCCAGGATGTCCGCGGTGCGGTCGTCGGCGCCGCCGAGGACGGCGCCGATGGAGGCGGCGCAGGCGAGCAGGGCGCCCGTCTTGTTGCCCTCCATCTCCAGGCACTCCTCGACGGTGACCCGCTCGCGGTGCTCGTAGGAGATGTCCTGGGCCTGGCCGTCGATCAGCTTGCGGGTGGCCACGGTCAGCCGGCGGGTGGCGCGGCCGGCCTCGACGGTGCCGAGCTCCAGCAGGATCTCGTTGGCGAGGGCGAACAGGGCGTCGCCGACGAGGATGGCCTGGGCGGGGCCGTGCACCTTCCACACCGTGTCGCGGTGCCTGCGCTGCTCGTCGCCGTCCATGAGGTCGTCGTGCAGCAGCGAGAAGTTGTGGACCAGTTCCACGGCGACCGCGCCCGGGATGCCGACCTCGGGGGCCTTGCCCGCGACCTGCGCGGACAGCAGGGCGAGCGCCGGGCGGACGGCCTTGCCGCCGTCCCCTGCCGAAGGCTGCCCCTCCGCGTCGATCCACCCGAAGTGATAGGCGGCGACGGTGTCCATGGGGGGCGCGAGCCGGTCCACCGCGGCACGCAGCACGGGAGTGGCGAGCGTCCGTCCGCGCTCCAGCAGCGCGGTGACGCTCTCGGTGTCAATAGCTGGGGAAGCCGGGGTCACGGTTTCTCCTCTGTTTCCGATGCTCGTGCTCGTGCGAGCGCTGGTGCTCGTTGTCATGCCACCTCCTGGGGCAACTGCCCCTGGGAGAGGCCGAGTCCGGTGAGTGCCTCGCGTGCGGCCGTGACGCCGCTGCGCACAGCGCTTTCCATGGTCGCGGGCCACCCGGTGGCGGTCCACGCGCCGGCCAGGTACAGGCCGGCTGCTCGGGTACGGGCGGCGGGGCGGAGCCTGCCGACGCCCGGTGCGGGTGCGAACGTCGCGGTGCGTTCGCGGGTGACGAAGAAGTCGTGGACGCGGGCGCCGCGGGCCGCGGGCAGCAGCCGCTCCAGCTCCGGGAGGTAGCGGGCGCGCAGCGCGGCGACCGGCTCGTCGATCTCGTCCTGCGCGGCGGACTGCGAGACGGCGAGGTACTGGCTGCCGTCGGCGCCGGGGAGGCCGGCGAGGCCGGAGGTGTCCGTGCGGTCGAAGACCCACTGGACGGGCGAGCCGACGGTGGCGAAGAACGGGCGGCGCAGCACCTTGCGGTCGTAGACGACGTGGAGGTTGAGGATGGGGGCGGTGCCGATGCCGAGGAGGCGGTCCGGGGCGTCCAGCGCGCCGTCGGGCAGCAGGCCGTGGCACTCGCGCTGCGGCAGGGCCAGGACGACGGTGTCGGCGGTCAGCCGTTCGCCGCCGTGCGGCCCGTTGGCGGCGGTGACCTCCCAGCGGCCGTCGTCGGTGCGCGAGACGCCGGTGGCGCGGGTGCGCAGCAGGGTGCGGGCGCCGGCGGTGTCGAGCGCGCGGCGGGCGAGGGTGTCGTGGACCTCGCCCAGGGGGACGCGGGCCCAGCCGATGTCGGCGGCGCCGGGGGCGGAGAGCAGGCCGGTCCGGAAGACCTTGACGGCCAGGGAGAGTGAGGCGTCCTCGGCGGTGGCGTTGAGGGTGGGGACGCCGATGAGGTCCCACACGGCCTCTGTGGCGCGCGCGGACTGGCCGTAGCGCCGCAGCCAGGCGCCGAAGGCGACGCCGTCCAGGGCCGGGTCGGCGGGGTCGAGGCGGGCCAGGGCGAGGGTGGCGCGTACCACTCCGGCCCGTTCGGCGGGTGAGAGGTGCGGGTAGAGGGCGAGGCTCCTGGCGAGGTGCAGGGGCACGGGAAGCGCGGCGCGCCGCAGCCGTCCCACGCGCATCCGGGCGGCGTCCAGGACCGGTACCTCCATGCGGTCCTGGAGGGGGACCAGGCGGCGGGCGCCGAGCCGGTCGAGGAACCGGGTGTAGGCGGTGCAGCAGCGGAGGTAGACGTGCTGGCCGTTGTCGACGGTCAGCTCGCCCGCCGCGGACTCGCGGCGGAAGGAGAAGACCAGTCCGCCGAGGCGGGGGCGGCCCTCCAGAAGCGTCACCCGGACCCCGGCGTCGGCCAGTGCCAGCGCGGCGGCGGTGCCCGCGAGACCGCCGCCGACGACGACGGCGCTCGTCCCCTCGGCTCGGCGGGTCCGCGTCGTTCGCGGTGTCATGTGTGCTCCCCCCGTACGAGTGTGATGGACGCGGATGTCCGGGCCAGGGTTGCCCGCCGGGCCGGCGCCGGGTCGTGGTGCGCGGGCCGCAGGGTCATCCGCGCCTCCCGGCCGCCTGCCGGCGGGCGACGGCGCGGGTGTCGAGCCCGGACAGTCCCCGGACGGCGACGAACGCCTTCTCCCGGCCGGTCAGGGAGACCCGGCCGCGCAGTACGGCGCCGGGGTCGGCGGCGATGCGGGTGAGCAGGCGGTGGTAGATGCCGGCCATCGCCGCGACGCAGGCGCCGCTGCGCCGGTCGAGGAGGGGCAGCAGCCGGAAGCCGTCGGCGAACAGGTCGCGGGCGCGGGCGGCCTCGAAGCGCACCAGGCCGGTGAAGTCGGCGCCGCCCGGCGGCTGGGGTCCGGCGAAGCCGGCGGCGCAGCCGAACTTCGCGAGGTCGTCGGCGGGCAGGTAGGTGCGGCCGTTGCCGGCGTCCTCGCGGACGTCGCGCAGGATGTTGGTCAGTTGCAGGGCCAGGCCGAGGGTGTCGGCGTACTCGGGCGCGCGGTCGGCGTCCCGGGCGCCGGGGACGGTGCCGAAGACGCCGAGCGAGAGCCGACCGATGGCCCCGGCGACGCAGCGGCAGTAGCGCTTGAGGTCGTCCCAGCTCTGGTAGGTCTCGCCGCGGACGTCCATGAGGACGCCGTCGATGAGTTCGTCGAGCCCGCCGAGCGGTACCGGGAAGCGGCGGGCGGCGTCGGCGAGGGCGACGGCCACCGGGTCGGTGTCGTCGTCCTCGACGGCGCCGTCCTTGACGCGGGCGAGCAGGGCGCGGGTCTGTTCCAGGCGGTGGGTCTTGGCGTCGGGTGCCAGGGCGCCGTCGCCGATGTCGTCGACCCGGCGGGAGAACGCGTAGAGCGCGGACATGGCGCGCCGTTTGGCGGACGGCAGGAGCCGGATGCCGTAGGCGAAGTTCCGGGCCTGGTGCCCGGTGACGGCCTCGCAGTAGCGGTACGCAGCGAGCACCGGCGCGGACGGGGGTGCGATTGCCTCCACGATCCGGCTCACCCCTCTCTTCGCAATGTCGCCGCCATCTCGCGGAGCAGGCTGGGCTTGGTCGGCCTGGGCGGGCCGGGCAGGACGTCGTGGTCGGCGTCGGCGAGGGCGCGCAGGGCGGCGCGGCCGCCGCCGACGAAGCCGGCGAGCAGCAGCTTGAGCCTGCCGTGCACGCTGCCGACGAGGGGGGCGCCCTCGTCGAGCAGGGCGCGGGCGCGGTCCGCCTCGAAGGCGATGAGGGCCCGTACCCGTTCCCCCGCGTGCGGGGCGGCGAGGTCGTCCTCGGTGACGCCGAAGCGCGCGAGGTCCTCGGCGGGCAGGTAGACGCGGTCGCGGCGGAGGTCCTCGGGGATGTCCTGGAGGTGCTCGATGATCTGGAGCGCGGTGCAGACGGCGTCGGAGCACCGTTCGCGTTCGGGGCTGGTGGTGCCGGTGATGCCGAGGACGAGTCGGCCGACGGGGTTGGCGGACAGGTCGCAGTAGGCGGCCAGGTCCGCGTAGGTGGCGTAGCGGGAGACCCGCTGGTCCTGGCGGTTGGCCTCGATCAGGCCGAGGAAGGGGGCCGGGGTGAGCCGGCAGCGGCGGAGGGTGGGGCCGAGGCGGCGCAGCAGGGGGTGCCCGGGGCCGGGCGCGCGGTCGCTGAAGGCGCGGTGGAGGTCGGCCTCCAGCGCGTCGAGAAGGGCGAGGCGGTCGTCGGCCTGCGCGCGGTCGAGGCCGAGGAGGACGGCGTCGCCGCCTCCGGGGGCGAGGTCGCCGTCGCCGATGTCGTCGACGAGGCGGGCGAAGCCGTAGACGGCCATGAGGTCGGCGCGCCAGGCGCGGGGGACGAAGAAGGGGGCGACGGGGAAGTTCTCGTGGGCCGCCTGGTCGAGGACGGTGCGCGACAAGGCGTCCGCGGGCCCCCCGGGGGTCCTCGCGCGCCGGCCCAGGGCGCCGCGGACCCGCGCCTGCGTTTCGCTCACCGGAGGCTGCCCGGCGCGTTCCGGAGCCGGAGCATTCCAGTAGCCATTGCCGTCACGTCTCCCGTTCTACACCGCCAAGCTAATGTCTCTCATTTCGGACACGCCGCAGGTCACGACCGGTCCGGTCGGGCTGTGTCGCGCCAGAGAAATGTAAGCATTGCCCGACTTTGTACCACTATTCCTGTTCAGTACCCGTACAGCTTACGCCGTACATCTCCCCCACGTCCGAGGGGGTGCCGAACGCCCGTACAACAATCCGATCAACTTCTGGGAGCCGCTAACTGTTCCCGTTCCCGGCCGAGTTGATCGTCTTTTGACACACCTCACGCCCAAGGCCCCCGCGAGCCGGGCTCGCGGGGGCCTTGACAGAGGCCGGACTACTTGCCCGTCTCCTTCTCGTACGCCTTGATCACCTCGTCGGTGGGACCGTCCATCAGCAGCTCGCCCTTCTCCAGCCACAGGACGCGGTCGCAGGTGTCGCGGATCGACTTGTTGTTGTGGCTGACGAGGAAGACCGTGCCGGCCTCCTTGCGGAGCTCGCGGATGCGCTCCTCGGAACGCTTCTGGAACTTCCGGTCACCGGTCGCCAGCGCCTCGTCGATCATCAGGACGTCGTGGTCCTTGGCGGCCGCGATGGAGAACCGCAGCCGCGCCGCCATGCCGGAGGAGTACGTCCGCATCGGCAGCGAGATGAAGTCGCCCTTCTCGTTGATGCCCGAGAAGTCCACGATGCTCTGGTAGCGCTCGCGCACCTGCTCGCGGGACATGCCCATCGCCAGACCGCCGAGCACCACGTTCTTCTCGCCGGTCAGATCGTTCATCAGCGCGGCGTTGACGCCGAGCAGCGAGGGCTGCCCGTCGGTGTAGACCTTGCCGCGCTCGGCCGGCAGCAGCCCGGCGATGGCGCGCAGCAGGGTCGACTTGCCCGAGCCGTTGGACCCGATCAGGCCGATCGCCTCGCCGCGACGGGCGACGAAGCTCACGCCCCGCACCGCGTGCACCTCGCGGACGTTGCCGCTCGGCTTGCGGCGGATGATCCGGTTGAGCGCCGCGGTGGCGCTGCCCTTGCCGCCGCTGCCGCCGTACACCCGGTAGACGATGTGCAGCTCGTCGGCGATCACGGTGGGGGCGCCGGGCGCCTGCTGGGTGTCGTTCTTCTGCTCAGCCACGGCCGTAACGCTCCTCAGCCTTCCAGAAGTAGACGAAGCCCACGCCACCGATCAGCACGGCCCAGCCGAGCGCCAGCGCCCAGACGTGCGGCGGCAGGTCGGCGCTGCTGAAACCGTGGTTGATCAGCGAGTACCGCATCAGGTCGATGTAGACCGAGGCGGGGTTCGACGCGAGGACGGTGACCAGCCACTCCGGGGCGTTCTTGCCCCGGAGCTGCTCGGTCAGGTTGTACATGACACCGGACGCGTACATCCAGGTGCGCAGGATGAACGGCAGCAGCTGGGCCAGGTCCGGGGTCTTGGCGCCCGCGCGGGCCATGACCAGCGCGAGACCGGTGTTGAAGACGTACTGGAGGACCAGGGTCGGGAAGACCAGCAGCCACTTCCACGACGGGTAGTGACCGAAACCGACCAGGATGATCACCAGCACGATCATCGAGAACAGCAGCTGCTGGAGCTGCTGGAGGGCGAACGAGATCGGCAGCGAGGCACGCGGGAAGTGCAGCGCCCGCACCAGTCCCAGGTTCCCGGAGATCGCCCGGACACCGGCCAGCGCCGAGCTCTGGGTGAAGGTGAAGACGAAGACGCCGGTGACCAGGAACGGGATGTAGACGTCGTTCTTCATCGAGCCCCGGCCGCCCATCAGCATGCCGAAGATGAAGAAGTAGACCAGCGCGTTGAGGAGCGGCGTGGCCACCTGCCAGACCTGGCCCAGCTTGGCCTGGCTGTACTGGGCCGTCAGCTTGGCGCTGGAGAAGGCCGCGATGAAGTGCCGCCGGTCCCACAACTGCCGCACATAGGCGAGCAGGCCGGGCCGGGCCCCGCTCTGCGACAACCCGTGCTTCTGGGCCAGCTGGGCCAGGGTGAGCCCGTTGTCTGGGTGGGGCGGGGCACTCATGGCGACCGCACTGTCGTGCGTAGTCTCGCTCACAGTTGACACTTTCGTCCTCAAGGTGCGCTGCCGGGGCCGTGCCCCGGATCGCGCCTGATGCTCTCAGATATGAGCTTGTCAGATGACGGGAGGGCGGCCCAGCCGGGTCAGGCGCCACACGGTACGCCACTTCATGGGACGCCGGGGGCCGCACGGCGTCGTCCAGCCCTCCCTGAAACCGGCCAGCCACACCCGCAGCGCCGGCCACGACGGACGGCGGGCGAGGGTGAGCAGGAACCAGACACCGAGATAGACCGGAACCAGGAGGGCGGGCAGATTGCGCCGGGCCAGCCAGACCCGGTTGCGGGCCACCATGCGGTGGTAGACCGCGTGCCGGCTGGGGGCCATGGTCGGATGCAGCAGCAGCATGTCCGACCGGTAGTCGATCAGCCAGCCCGCGTCCAGCGCCCGCCAGGCGAGGTCGGTCTCCTCATGGGCGTAGAAGAAGTCGTCGGGCAGCCCGCCGACCTCGGAGAAGACCCGGGTGCGCACGGCGTTGGCCCCGCCGAGGAACGTCGTCACGCGCGAGGAGCGCATCGGGTCGGACGCGCGCAGCCGCGGGACGTGCCGACGCTGGGTGAGGCCGGTGTCGGGGTCGGCGATGCGGAAGCTGATGATGCCCAGCTCCGGGTCCTTCGCGAACGCCTCACGGCACAGCTCGGCGGTGTCGTCCCGGTCCAGCAGCCCGTCGTCGTCCAGGAAGAGCAGAACGTCCATCTCCCGGCCGCCGGGGCCGAACGCCTCGACGCCGACGTTGCGGCCCGCCGGGATGCCGACGTTCTCCGGCAGCTCGACGGTCCGCACGCCCTCCGGCAGCTCGGGCAGCGGCGAACCGTTGCCGACCACCACCACCTCGACGCGGTCGCCGCGCTGCCGGGCGACGGAGTCCAGCAGCGCGCGCAGCTCGTCGGGGCGGTTGCCCATGGTCAGGACGACCGCGCCGACCTTCATTCCGGATGCCTTGGTCACTTGAGCCTGCTGGAAACGAGGATGGACACGAGGTGCAGCACGGTCTGGAGGAGCGCGATGCCGGCCAGCACCGCGACACCGAGCCGCGAGAAGAACAGGTCACCCCGCACCGCGTCCACGATCGCCAGGACCAGGATCAGCAGGGACGCCTCGATCCCGAGGACCAGCCGGTGGAACTTCAGCGCCGCGGCGGCCCTGCGGGCCAGCGCCAGACCGGAGGAGCGCGGCTCGGACGCCGCCTCCTTGACCGGCGGCAGCCCGCCCTGGTGCCGGGCGACACCGACCAGGTCGGTCTCGGCCTTGATCAGGATCGCGCCGAGGGCGGCCAGCGTGCCGAGGAACGCCCAGAGCCAGTCGATGCGCCCGGGGCCCCACAGATCGGCGGCGCGCAGTCCGAAGCCGACGAGCACGGCGGCGTCGCACAGATAGGCGCCGACCCGGTCCAGGTAGACGCCGCCGAGCGAGAACTGCTTCTTCCAGCGCGCCACCTCGCCGTCGACGCAGTCGAGCAGCAGGTAGAGCTGGACCATCAGCACACCGAGCACGGCGCCCCAGACGCCCGGTACCAGCAGCGCCGGGGCCGCGAGGACGCCGAAGACGGTCATCAGGTACGTGAGCTGGTTCGGCGTGACCCGGGTGTTCACCAGGTACCTGTCGCACCTCAGCGAGATCTCCCGCATGTAGAGGCGGCCGGCCCAGTGCTCACCGCTGCGCCGGTCCTTCACGCCCTCGGGGTGAACGACCGGACGGAGTTCAGCTACTGAGGGTTTCGGCATAGTCGGCGTATGCGTTCCTGATCTCGTCGGCGGACAGGTCCAGATGCTCCAGGATCGTGTAACGACCGGGGCGGGTCTTCGGGGCGTACTCGACGGCCCGGACGAACTCGTCGTCCGTGAAGCCGATCTCGCCCGGGGTGACCGGCAGGCCGTGCCGGCGCAGCGCCTCGACCATCAGCGCGGCGGTCTCGGTGTCCCCGCGCAGATGCGTGGCGAACGCGGCACCGAGGCCGCACTGCTCGCCGTGGCTCGCCGCCCGCTTGGGGTAGAGCAGGTCGAAGGCGTGGTTGATCTCGTGGCAGGCGCCGGAGGCCGGGCGGCTGTCGCCGGCGACCGACATCGAGATGCCGGTGAGCACCAGGCCCTCGGCCAGCACCTGGAGGAACTGGTCGTCGCCGACGCCACCGGGGTGGCGCAGCACGGCCTCGCCGGCCTGGCGCGCCATGGCGGCGGCCAGTCCGTCGATGTCCTCGCCCGTCTCGCGGTGGGAGAGCTCCCAGTCCGCGACGGCGGAGATGTTGGAGATCGCGTCGCCGATGCCGGAGCGGACGAAGCGGACCGGGGCCTCGCGGATGATGTCGAGGTCGATCACGACGGCGATCGGGTTCGGCACCCCGTAGGAGCCGCGGCCCGCGTCGTTGTCGAGGGTGGCGACCGGCGAGCACAGTCCGTCGTGCGAGAGGTTGGTCGCGACGGCGACGAGCGGGAGCCCGATGCGCGCCGCGGCGTACTTCGCACAGTCGATGATCTTGCCGCCGCCCAGGCCCACGACCGCGTCGTAGTGGCCCTTCTTCATCGCGTCGCCGAGGCGGATCGCGTCGTCCAGGGTGCCGCCGCCGACCTCGTACCAGTCGGCGCCCGGCAGGGCGGGGGCCAGCCGCTCGCGCAGCCGTGCCCCCGATCCGCCGCTGATCGCTATGGCGAGCTTGCCGGACGCGGAGATGCGCTGGTCGGCGAGGAGACCTGCCAGGTCGTCCAGGGCGCCGGCGCTGATGTCGACGACGACCGGGGACGGGATGAGGCGGGTCAGTACCGGCATGCGATCTCACGGCCCTTCGCGAGGTCGTCGTGGTTGTCGATCTCGACCCAGCTGACGTCGCCGATGGGCGCCACGTCGATGGTGAAGCCGCGGTTGACCAGCTCCTGGTAGCCGTCCTCGTAGTAGAGGTCGGGGTCGCGCTCGAAGGTGGCCTTGAGGGCGTCGGCCAGGTCGGCGGCGGCGCTGCCCTCGATGAGGGTGACGCCGATGTACTCGCCGGTGGCCTCAGCGGGGTCCATCAGCTTGGTGATCCTGCGGACGCCCTTGCCGGGCTCGACGACGACCTTCATCTCCTCGTCGGCGAGCTGCTTGACGGTGTCCAGCGCCAGGATGATCTTCTTGCCCTCGCCGCGGGCGGCGAGCAGCGTCTTCTCGACGGAGACCGGGTGCACGGTGTCGCCGTTGGCGAGGATCACGTCGTGCCGCAGGGCGTCACGGCCGCACCACAGGGAGTAGGCGTTGTTCCACTCCTCGGCCTTGTCGTTGTCGATCAGCGTGAGCTTGAGGCCGTACTTGGCCTCCAGGGCCTCCTTGCGCTCGTAGACGGCCTCCTTGCGGTAACCGACGATGATCGCGACCTCGGTCAGGCCGATCTCGGCGAAGTTGCCGAGCGTCAGGTCGAGGATGGTCGTGGCCTCCCCGTCCGTCTCCGGACCCACCGGCACCAGCGCCTTGGGCAGGGTGTCGGTGTAGGGGCGCAGACGCCGTCCGGCGCCGGCGGCCAGCACGAGGCCGATCATGCGGTTTCTCCTTCATCGTGTACGGCGGGTGCTCCGGAGGACACCCAGAAGCGGATGCTCTCGATGAGCACCAGCAGCGCCAGGCCCGCGGCGAGGGCCGTCAGCGCGATCGTGAAACCTTGGGGGGACAGCAGGGCGGCGAGGACGGTGATCACAAGGACCCGTCCCTCGTGTCCGCCGGTCGCCACCACCAGCCACCGCGGCGGGGCTCCGCTGCCGCCGCGGATGCGGTAGACCGTGTCGTAGTGATGGTAGGCGACGGCCGCGACCAGCCCGAACGCCGCCGGCAGCGCACCGGGGTCGTCCGTGCGGGCGGCCAGCACGAGCACGGTGACGTACTCGCCGACCCGCAGCAGCGGCGGGACGAGCCAGTCGAGGGCGCCCTTGAGGGGGCGGGCCACCGCGGCACCGGACAGCAGCGCGCAGGCGGCGGCGATGCCGGCCGTGAGCCACGACGCGGGCTCGTCCTGGAAGA
>NZ_JCANQV010000135.1:0-15799 GCF_059553635.1 Candidatus Streptomyces philanthi | reverse complement strand
GCCGCCGCCCAGCGCCCCCGCGTCGAGGGCCGCCGTCCCCGTACCGCCGCAGTCCGCCGTGGACAGTGTCACGGCGTGTCCGGGCAGCACGGGTGCGGGGACGGCCCCCACCTCCCCCAAGGCCCCGGCTCGGGCGGCGGGCGCGGTGAGGGCGAGGACGGCGGCGGCCAGGGCGGTGCCGGTGAGCGGACGGGTGGAGAGCATGGGACGACCTCCGCGAGGCGCGGACGGGCACACCGGTGCGCCGCGGGACGTCGGGGACCCGCGCCTCCTGGTTCCGAGACAAGCGGCCCGCCGCCGTCCCGGCACGTCGGCCGGACGCCCCGGGGCTCCCGGGGCGGCGGCGTGTCGCGCCGGGCCGTCCGTGTCCGGGCAGGTCAGCGGTACCGTCCGGGCGGTCGGTGGCTTTCCGCGCCGGTGCGGGTGATCGGGTGAGTGCCCGTCACGGCCGCCCGGTCCCGGGGGCCGTCACAGCCGGCGGGTCGCCAGCGCCAGCCGGTCCCGCGCGTCGAACAGCGCGTCCTTGATGGTCTGCTCGTGCTCCGGCGTCAGCCGTGCCACCGGCACCGAGCAGCTGACCGCGTCCCGCGCCGGGGTCCGGTACGGCAGGGCCACCCCGAAGCAGCGCAGCCCCACCGTGTTCTCCTCCCGGTCGACCGCGTAGCCCCGCTCGCGCACCGCGCGCAGCTCCTCGATCAGCCGCTCGCGGTCGGTCAGTGTGTGCTCCGTCAGGGCCGGCAGCGTGGCCGGGAGCAGCGCCCGCACCTCGTCGTCCGCGTACGTGGCGAGCAGCGCCTTGCCGAGCGAGGTGGAGTGCGCGGGCAGCCTGCGGCCCACCCGGGTGAACGGCCGCAGGTAGTGGGCGGACTGACGGGTGGCGAGATAGACGACGTCGGTGCCGTCGAGACGGGCGAGATGGATGGTCTCGGTGGTGTCGTCGGAGAGCCGGTCGAGCGCGGGCCGGGCGGCGGCCACCACCTCGTCGCCGTCGATGTACGAGGTGCCGACCAGCAGGGCGCGCACCCCGATGCCGTAGCGGGTGCCGGTCTGGTCGGTCTCGACCCAGCCCAGTCCGACGAGGGTGCGCAGCAGCATGTAGAGGCTGGACTTCGGGTAGCCGACGGCCTCCTGGACGGAGGCGAGGCTGTGCATTCCGGGGCTGCCCGCGAAGTACTCCAGCAGTTCCACCGTCCGCACCGCGGACTTGACCTGCGATCCTGCGGATTCAGCAGCCGGCATCGCCCTTGACCCCTCTGTTCGGACAGCCCTAGAGTCCCTGACCGTAGACATTCACCGTCCGGGACGCCGTTCAGCATAGAGAACGCGCCGCATGCGGCGGACGCCGTTCCGGACGCCGCACGAACCGTCCCCGGCACCGCCGCCGACGGCCCCAAGGCACGTCCCCGGGAGGAATGCGCAGTGGCAGCAGTCTGGAGCCTCGACCCCCGCACCGGGAAGCGCCGGGAGCAGGTGGGGACACAGGCCACGACCGAGGACGTCGACGCGGTCGTCCGTGCCGCGCACGCCGCCCGCGGCGCCCTCGCCGACCGCGCCGTCCGCGCCGCCCTGCTGCGCCGCGCCGCCGATCTGCTCGACGCGGACGCCGAGGCCGTCGTCGCTGTCGCGGACGCCGAGACCGCCCTCGGTACCGTCCGGCTCACCGGGGAACTCGCCCGCACCACCTACCAGTTGCGGGCCTGCGCCGACCTCGCCGAGGAGGGCGCCTTCCTCGACGTCCGCATCGACCACGCCGACCCCGGGCTCGTCCCGCCCCGCCCCGACCTGCGCCGCCACAAGATCCCGCTGGGCGTCGTCGCGGTCTACGCCGCCAGCAACTTCCCGCTGGCCTTCTCCGTCCCCGGCGGCGACACCGCCAGCGCGCTCGCCGCCGGCTGCCCCGTCGTCGTCAAGGCGCACCCCGACCACCCCGCCACCTCCGAGCGCTGCGCGGCGGCGCTGCGCCGGGCCGCCGCCGGACTCGGCCTGCCCGAAGGGGTGGTGGGCCTGGTCCACGGCTTCGAAGCGGGCACCGACCTGGTGCGCCACCCGCTGGTCGCCGCCGCCGGGTTCACCGGCTCGGTACGCGGCGGACGCGCCCTGTACGACGAGGCCGCGGCCCGCCCCCGCCCCATCCCCTTCCACGGCGAACTGGGCAGCATCAACCCCGTGGTGGTCACCGCGGCGGCGGCCGCCGAGCGCGCCGAGGAGATCGGCGCGGGGCTCGCCGGCTCGATGACCCTGGGCCTGGGCCAGTTCTGCGTCAAGCCGGGCCTGGTGCTGGTGCCCGAGGGCGCGGCGGGCGACCGGCTGGCCGCGTCGCTGGCCACCGCCGTCGGCGCCACCGCGCCCGGCGTCCTCCTCGACCCCCGCATGCGTGACGCGTTCCTGGACGGCGTCCGCACCCGCGCCGCGCTCCCCGGTGTCACGGCCCCGGTGCTCCCCGGGCCGGGCGCGGGACCGGACGGCGCGGCGGCGGACCACACCGTCGGCGCGGGCTTCCTCACCGTCCCCGCCGCCCGCCTGGCCGCCGAGGGGCCGCACGACCTCCTGCTGGAGGAGTGCTTCGGCCCGGTGACCGTCCTCGTCCGGTACGCCGGTGAGGACGAGATCGGCGCCGTCCTCGCCCGTGTCCCCGGCAGCCTCTCGGCGACGCTCCAGCTCGGCGCGGCGGAGTGCGACGGCACCGACGGCGAGGGCCGCGGCGCCCGTCTGCTCGCGGAGGTCACCGCGCTGGCCGGCCGGGTCGTGGTCAACGGCTGGCCCACCGGTGTCGCGGTCGCGCCCGCCCAGCACCACGGCGGCCCCTACCCCGCCACCACCTCCACCGCGACCTCCGTCGGCGCCACCGCCGTCGAGCGCTGGCTGCGCCCGGTCGTCCACCAGGACACCCCGCCCGCCCTCCTCCCGCCCGAGCTGCGCGAGGACAACCCGCTCGGGCTGCCCCGGTGGGTCGACGGCCGCCCGGCGCACCCGTAGGGCGCCCGGCCGTGTCCCCCGATCCCGGTGCCCCGCACGTCCGGGCGGCGGGCCCCGCCGACCTGGAGCCCGTCGCAGCCCTGCACAGCCGGGCCCGCGCCGCCCACCACCGGGCGCGTCACCCGGGCATACCCTTCGACGCGGCCGGGGACCTCGCCCGGCGCCGCGCCCTGTGGGGGAGCGCGCTGGCGACGGACGGCACCCGGGTGCTGTGCGCGGTCCGCCACGGCACCGTCGTCGGCGTCGCCTCCTACGCCCCGGCCGCCGCACCCGGCACCGTCACCCTCCACCAGCTCCAGGTCGACCCCGGTCACTGGGGCACCGGCGTCGGCGGCGCGCTGCACGCCGCCTGCCACGCCGCCTGGCGCGCGGCCGGCTGCCGCCTCGCCCTGCTGGAGGTGCGCTGGCACAACCGGCGGGCCCGCGCCTTCTACGCGGCCCGCGGCTGGCACCCCGACCCGGACCGCCGCCCCGCCCCGGACGCCACCCATCTCGTCCTGACCCTGCCGCTGACCCCGCCGCCCGGGCCGGGCGGGGGACCCTCCCCGGAACAATCCGTACCCTCAAGTGGTTGAGTTCTCAAGCAACCCCTTGGAGAGGAAAGCGGTACCCCATGCGCGTCGAGATCTGGTCGGACATCGCCTGCCCCTGGTGCTACATCGGAAAGGCCCGCTTCGAGACGGCCCTGGCCGGCTTCGCGCACCGCGGTGACGTCGAGGTCGTTCACCGTTCCTTCGAACTGGACCCGGGCGCCCCGGCCACCGGCGACACCCCCGTCGTCGACATGCTCGCCCGGAAGTACGGCGTCGGCCGGGAGCAGGCCGAGGCCATGGAGGCGCGGGTGGCCGAGACCGCCGCCGGCGAGGGACTGGGCTACCGCTCGGACCGGCTGCACACCGGCACCTTCGACCCGCACCGCCTGCTGCACCTCGCCAAGGAGCACGGGGTCCAGGACGCCCTGCTGCGGGCGCTGTATCACGCCAACTTCGCCGAGGCCCGGCCGCTCGGCGACCCCGCCGTCCTCACCGAACTGGCCACCGGCGCCGGCATCCCCGCCGACGAGGCCGCCCGCGTCCTGGCCGACCCGGACGCCTACGCCGACGCGGTCCGCGCCGACGAGCGCGAGGCCGCCGGGCTGGGCGCCACCGGCGTCCCCTTCTTCGTCATCGACCGCCGCTACGGCGTCTCCGGCGGCCAGCCCGCCGAGGTCTTCCGGCAGGCCCTGGAGCAGGCGTACGCGCAGAGCGCGCCGACGACCGCCGGGGACGCGGGGGTGTGCGGCGACGACGGGTGCGCCGTCCCCGGGAACTGACCGGCACCGTCACGGGGCACGTCCCCGCCCCGTGACGGATGTGCCGGAAGAGGCTGGAGATACGGACGTGTTGTGGACGGCGGGCGTGCCGCACCGCACAGTGGGGGCATGCAGCGACTCATGCCACTCGGAGGGGCCGAATTCGCGCCCGAGACCGTCTACCTGAACTCCGCCGCCAGCGGCCTGCTCCCCGCCCGCACCGCCGCGGCGCTGCGCACCGCGCTCGACGAGTCCTTCTCGTACGGGATGCTGGGCCGCGACTACTTCGGCACGGCCGAGGAGGCGCGGGCCGCCTTCGCCCGGCTGCTGGGCGTCCCCGCCGGGCGGGTCGCCCTCGGCAGCTCCGTGGCGGTGCAGTCCGCGCTCGTCGCCGGGAGCCTCCCGCCCGGCTCCGAAGTCCTCGCCCCCGAGGGGGACTTCAGCTCCCTGGTCAATCCGTTCGCCGTCCGCCCCGGCCTCACCCTGCGCACCGCGCCCCTGGAGCGGCTGGCCGACGAGGTCCGCCCCGGCACCGCGCTGGTCGCCCTCAGCGCCGTGCAGTCCCGCGACGGCCGGATCGCCGACCTCGACGCGGTACGCGACGCGGCGCGGGCGCACGGCGCGCGCACCTACCTCGACATGACGCAGGCCGCGGGCTGGCTGCCGCTGCGGCCCACCGACTTCGACATCGCCGTCTGCGGCGCCTACAAATGGCTGCTGTGCCCGCGCGGCGCCACCTTCGTCGTCCTCGGCGAGGACGCGGACAGCGCCGGGGCATGGCCCGACGCGCTGCACGCCGGCTGGGTCTCCGGCGAGGACCCCGCGCTGTCCTGCTACGGCCCTGTACAGCGGCACGCCGCCACCGCGCGCCGCTACGACGAACCGCACGGCCACTACGCGTACACCGGCGCCGTGCCCTCCCTCACCCTCCTCGGCGAGATCGGCGTGGAGACCGTGCACGCCCACGACACCGCCCTCGCCGACCACTACCGCGAGGGGCTGCGCGCCCTCGGCCACACCCCGCTGCCGGCCCCCGGCTCGGCGATCGTCTCCGTCCCCGGCCTCGCGGACGCCGTCGACCGGCTGGCCGGGGCCGGCGTCCGGGTCTCGCTCCGCGACGGCCTGCTGCGCGCCGCCTTCCACCTCTACAACTCCACCGATGACGTGGACAAGCTGCTGGAACTGGTGGGGGAGCGGCGGTGACACCGGGACGGGACACGGACCGCCCCCGAGGGTGAGCACCGGCCCCGGGGCGGAGGAGGGGCCGTGCCTCCGCCCCGGCCGGCCTCACACCTCGCCGCGCACCATCCGCACCAGCCGGTCCAGCACCGCGCCGTCACTCACCCGCAGCCCGTCGTGCTCCCACTCGTTGGTGACCCACACCCGCAGGCCCCGGACGCGTTCCGCGGTCGCCAGGGAGTGCGCGGTGTCGACGTACATGTCGTCGAAGTAGACCGCGGCGGCGGCCGGGACCTCGTTGGCGGCCAGCCGGTCCGCGTCGTACAGGTCCGGCCAGTCGGTCCGCTCCGCCAGCAGGTGCGCGGTCTCCTTCAGCGGGCGCAGCGCCGGGTCGGTGTCGAACAGCCACGGGTACATCATCTCGCCGGTGAAGTACAGCGGCCCGTCCCCGGCGAGCACCGCGTCCACGTCGAACGGCGGTCGCGCCCCGAGACCGTCGCGCACCCGCTGCGCCGCCCAGGCGGTCGGGCCCGCGTCCACCGAGCGCTGCCCGTAGATCGTCTCGTGGACGAGGGCGAACAGCGGGGTCGTGGCGTGGGAGAGATGTCCCTGGACGGTCTGGAGGAACGCGTCCGACGGCTCGGGTCCGGACGGGCCCGACACCCATGCCTCGTCGATGAGATGGTGCAGGACGTGCGAGCCGTTGCCGCTGCCCAGCATCAGCCCCAGCGCCTGGAACGCCTCGGCGGTCAGCAGCCCGCCGCCCGGCAGCCGTACCGTGTGCTCGCGCAGATACGCCGCGATCCGCCGCACCGCCGCCACGTCCTGGGGGTAACGGGCGTAGTGCGCCGCGTTCTTGCGGGCCACCCTCGGGTACGCGGCGCGGTAGACGTCCTCCGCGCTCGCGTCGAGGCCGGGCAGCCCGCCGGTCACGAACGCCTCCCGCACCCCCTCGGGCGCCCGCGACAGATACGCCAGCGCGCAGAAGCCGCCGAAGCTCTGCCCCAGCACGCTCCACGCCACGTCCGGCCCGGCCAGGCGCCGGCGGAACAGCTCGGCGTCGTGCACGATCGCGTCCGCCCGGAAGTGCGCGAGATACGCGGCCTGTTCGCGGGGGCCGCCGCGCAGCGGGAGGGTCTGCCGGGTGGCGGGCGTCGAACGGCCGGTACCGCGCTGGTCGAGCAGCAGTACCCGGTAGTCCTCCAGCGCCCGGCCCAGCCAGGACTCGCGGCCCAGCGGGCGCGGCGCCGGGCAGCCGGGACCGCCCTGGAGGTACACCAGCCACGGCAGCCGCTCCCGTTCACGGCCCGCCGCCACCACCTCACGCCCGTACACCGCGATCCGCTCCCCGTCCGGGTCGGCGTGGTCCAGCGGCACCTCGATCACATGGTCCGTCAGCACCACACCCGGCAACCGGTCCGTTCCCATGACACCCCTCACCTCGTCCTCCGGCGAACGGCGGCCACCCTAACGGGACGCGCGCGCACACGGACGGGGCCGCCCCGCGGACACCCCGCGCGGCGGCCCCGTCCCCGGGCGCGGCTACCGCACCGGGGTGAAGTCACGCGCCCCGATGAACTCCGGGCGCCGGCCCGGCGCCGCGAACGGCTCGACCGCCGTGTTCTCCACGCTGTTGAAGACGATGAAGACATTGCTGCGCGGATACGGGGTGATGTTGTCCCCCGAGCCGTGCATCGCGTTGCAGTCGAACCAGGTCGCCGAGCCGGCGGGCCCGGTGAACAGCCGGATGCCGTGCCGGTCGGCCAGCTTCGTCAGCGCCTCGTCCGAGGGCGTGCCCGCCTCCTGCATCCGCAGGGACTTCTTGTAGTTGTCCTCGGGCGTCGCGCCCGCGCAGCCCACGAACTCCCGGTGCGAACCCGGCATGATCATCAGGCCGCCGTTGGTGTCGTGGTTCTCCGTCAGGGCGATCGAGACCGACACCGCGCGCATCCGCGGCAGCCCGTCCTCGGCGTGCCAGGTCTCGAAGTCGGAGTGCCAGTAGAAGCCGGAGGCCCCGAAGCCGGGCTTCACATTGATCCGCGACTGGTGGACGTAGACGTCCGAACCGAGGATCTGCCGGGCCGCGCCGACCACCCGCGGATCGGCGACCAGACGGGCGAACACCTCGCTGATCCGGTGCACCTCGAAGACGGAACGGACGCTGTCCGACGCCGGTTCGACGATGGACCGCGGATCGGCCCGCGTCACCGGGTCACGCACCAGCCGGTCCAGCTCCGTGCGGTACTCCGCGACCTCGTCCGCCGTCAGCAGCTCCCCGACGGCGAGGAAACCGTCCCGTTCGAAGCCGCTCAGCTCGGACGGCCCGAAGGGGCCCGGGGCCCCGGGCCCAGGCCACACCACCGGGTCCTGCCGCGCGGTGATGACCTCGCGGGTCCCACGGGTCGGGTACAGGTCGGCGGTGTGCTCGGGTGCGGTGGTCATGGTGGTGCCTTCCTCTCCTCTCGTACGGGCGCTGTGCGGACGGGCGGCTCCCGGGCCTGCGGGCTCAGCCGGCTTCGGGCTCGGTGAGCAGCGGGTAGACGCCGTTCTCGTCGTGGTCCTCACGGCCGGTGACCGGCGGGTTGAAGACGCAGACGCAACGGAAGTCGGTCTTCGGGCGCAGGGTGTGCTTCTCGTGCCCGTCGAGCAGGTACATCGTGCCGGGGCTGATCCAGTGCTTCTCGCCGGTCTCGTCGTTGGTCAGCTCGGCCTCGCCCTCCACGCACAGGACCGCCTCGATGTGGTGCGCGTACCACATCGACGTCTCGGTACCGGCGTACAGCACGGTCTCGTGCAGCGAGAAGCCGACACGCTCCTTGGCGAGCACGATCCGCTTGCTCTCCCAGGTGCCGGAGGCGGCCTTGACGTGGCGGTCGGTGCCCTCGATGTCCTTGAAGGATCGGACGATCACGGTGGTCGGTGCCTTTCTGTGGGACGGTCGCGGGGCGGCGGGGGTGCCGCGCCGCGGGCTGGGGTGCGGTCAGACGCAGTCGCGGACCGCGCGGGCGAGGATGCGCAGTCCCTCGTCCAGTTCCTCGGGGGTGGTGGTCAGGGCCGGCAGCAGCTTGACGACCTCGCCCTCGGGCCCGGACGTCTCGATGAGCAGGCCGAGTTCGAAGGCGCGCCGGGCGACCTTCCCGGCGGCGGCCTTGTCGGTGAACTCCAGTCCCCACACCAGGCCGCGGCCGCGGTGGTCGGCGACGGCCGCGGGGTGCTCCCCGGCGATCGCCGCGAGGTGCGAGGCGACGAGTTCGCCGCGGGCGAGGGTCTGCTTCTCCGTCTGGTCGTCGGTCCAGTACGTGTCGAGCGCGGCGGCCGCGGTGACGAAGGCGGGGTTGTTGCCGCGGAAGGTGCCGTTGTGCTCGCCGGGCTCCCACACGTCGAGTTCGGGCTTGAACAGCGTCAGGGCCATGGGCAGGCCGTAGCCGCTGATCGACTTGGAGACGGTGACGATGTCGGGAACGATCCCGGCCTCCTCGAAGGAGAAGAACCCGCCGGTGCGGCCGCAGCCCATCTGGATGTCGTCGACGATCAGCAGCATGTCCCGGCGTGCGCACAGCGCCGCCAGGTCACGCAGCCAGCCGGCGCTGGCGACGTTGATGCCGCCCTCGCCCTGGACGGTCTCGACGATGACGGCGGCCGGGGTGTTCAGCCCCGAGCCCTGGTCCTCCAGAAGACGCTCGAACCAGAGGAAGTCGGGGGTGCGGCCGTCGAGGTAGCGGTCGAACGGCATGGGGGTGCCGTGGACGAGGGGGATGCCGGCGCCGGCGCGCTTGAAGGCGTTGCCGGTCACCGCCAGCGAGCCCAGGGACATGCCGTGGAAGGCGTTGGTGAAGGAGACCACCGCCTCGCGTCCCTTGACCTTGCGGGCGAGCTTGAGGGCGGCCTCGACGGCGTTGGTGCCGGTCGGGCCGGGGAACATGACCTTGTACGGCAGGTCCCTCGGCCGCAGCACGACGCGCTGGAACGCCTCCAGGAAGGCGCGCTTGGCGGTGGTGGACATGTCCAGGCCGTGGGTGACGCCGTCGCGTTCGAGGTAGTCGAGCAGGGCCCGCTTGAGGACGGGGTTGTTGTGCCCGTAGTTCAGCGAGCCGGCACCGGCGAAGAAGTCGAGGTAGGTGTGGCCGTCCTCGTCCGTCATCCGGCTGCCCTGCGCCCGGTCGAACACCGTCGGCCAGCCGCGGCAGTAACTCCGGACCTCCGACTCCACGGTCTCGAAAACGCTCAGATCCGGCTGGGTGATGGTCACAGCATGCTCCTGGGAGATGTGGCGTTGCGGGAGTGCGGGGGAGCAGGCGTCCGGCGCGGGCGCGGACCGGGCGCGCCGCGGCGCCGGGCGCCTGCCGGGGGTCAGCGCCCGCCGGCGGACAGCGGGTCGAACGGGCCGATGCGGTGCAGCACCTCCGGCTCGTGGCCCTGCTCGGGGAAGAGGCCCGCGTCGAACAGCACCTCGCGCCGCAGCGGGGCGCCGTGGCGCGCGGCGAACGACGAGAACAGCCGGTTGGAGGCGGTGTTGCCGGGGGTGACGGTGGTCTCCACGCAGCGGACGCCGTGCTCCTGCGCGGTACGGGCGGCCAGCCCGTCCAGCAGGGCGGCGGCCAGTCCCCGCCCGCGGTGCGCGTCGTCGACGGCGACCTGCCAGACGACGAGGGTCTCCGGGCGCTCGGGGCGGATGTAGCCGGTGACGAAGGCGGCCGGCTCGCCCTCCGTGTCGCGGGCGACGACGGAGGTGGCGGCGAAGTCACGGCACCACAGGAGGTAGCTGTAGGAGGAGTTGAGGTCCAGGGCCCTGGAGTCGCGGGCGATGCGCCAGATCGCGGCTCCGTCCTCCGTGCGGGGGGTGTCGAGCTTGAATCCCTCCGGCAATTCCTTGATTTCGCTTCGGGCACGTGCAAGGTCTGCTTGTGCGGCGGTCATGTAAATCGAATTTACCCAGGGAAAAAAGAAATTGCATCGAGGGGAGGGGTTACCTGGAAGGAGGTGTTTGTGTTATCGCGCGGGTGCGCCCGAGCGCGCGGACAGGCTGCGGAATGCCGGTATTTGTCCCGGGCATTACGGATGAACCGGGCGCGATGTGGAGTCGGTCACAGGTCCGTAACAGCCCGTGGGGGTGCGGTGATTTTCCTTCCCCGGCGCTAGCGGAATCCTGGCGTTTGAGCTGCGGGAAAGCGGGCATAAGAAAACGGGAAGCTGCGCTCCTGAAGAATTGGGAATGTGCCCGCGGAAGGCTCCGGGAAAGATGGCGGAAAAGTTTCCGTGAATCTTTCCGGAGGTTCGCCGGAAAGAAATCGGGGAAGGCGCGGAAGGCCGCGCTTCCGCCCGCGTCCCGGCCGCCGGGCCCCCGCCGCCGGAGCCGTCCGGGCCGCCCCCTGCATCCTGCGCATAAGGTGCCGTCATGACGTCGATGAGCGAAGGTGCGGCGCTGCACCTCAAGGGGAGGGTCCTCACCGGGCCGGACGACGTACGCGACGAACTCTGGGTCGTCGGAGGCCGGGTGACGTACGACCGGCCCACCGGGCCGCTGGACGTCACCACCGTCGAGGGCTGGGTGCTGCCCGGCCTCGTCGACGCGCACTGCCACGTCGGCCTGGACGCCCACGGACCGGTGGACGCGGCCACCAGCGAGAAACAGGCACTCACCGAACGCGACGCGGGCGCCCTGCTGCTGAGGGACGCCGGATCACCCTCCGACACCCGCTGGATCGACGACCGCGAGGACCTGCCCCGGATCATCCGCGCCGGCCGCCACCTCGCCCGCCCCCGCCGCTACATCCGCAACTACGCCCATGAGATCGAGCCGGAGGACCTGGTCGCGTACGTCGCCCGGGAGGCCCGCCGCGGCGACGGCTGGGTCAAGCTCATCGGCGACTGGATCGACCGCGCGGTCGGCGACCTGGACGAATGCTGGCCGCACGACGCGCTGCGGGCCGCCATCGCCGAGGCGCACCGGCTCGGCGCCCGGGTGACCGCGCACTGCTTCGCCGAGAACTCCCTCGCCCCCCTCGTCGAGGCCGGCATCGACTGCGTCGAGCACGCCACGGGACTGACCGAGGAGACCATCCCCCTCTTCGCGGAGCGCGGCGTCGCCATCGTCCCCACCCTCGTCAACATCGCGACGTTCCCGCAGCTCGCCGCGGGCGGCGACGCCAAGTTCCCGCGCTGGTCGGCCCATATGCGCCGGCTGCACGCCCGCCGCTACGACACCGTACGGGCCGCCTACGACGCCGGGGTGCCGATCTTCGCCGGCACGGACGCGGGCGGCTCGCTCCCGCACGGGCTGGTCGCCGACGAGGTCGCCGAGCTGGTGAAGGCCGGACTGCCCGCCGTCGACGCGCTCTCCGCCACCACCTGGGGCGCCCGCGCGTGGCTGGGCCGCCCCGGTCTCACCGAGGGCGCCCCGGCCGACCTGATCGTCTGCGAGTCCGACCCGCGCGCCGACGTCCGCGTCCTGGCGGCCCCCCGCCGGATCGTGCTGCGCGGCCGGGTCGTCGGCTGACACGTCCGGAGGCGGCGGGCCCGTGCGCGCTGTGCGAGGCGCACCTGCGGGCCCGCCGTGTCCGCTGTCAGGACGCGGGTGTCCGCCGTGCGGAACGCGCCATCCAGGCCGCGACCAGCGCGCCGGAGATGTTGTGCCACACCGAGAACACCGCGGCCGGCAGCGCGGCCAGCGGGCTGAAGTGCGCGGTGGCCAGGGACGCGGCGAGACCGGAGTTCTGCATGCCCACCTCGAAGGCCATCGCCCGGCTCGCCGGCCGGCCCAGCCGCGCCAGCTTCCCCGACGCGTAACCCAGCGCCAGCCCCAGCCCGTTGTGCAGCACCACCGCCAGCAGCACCAGGGCCGCGGCGTCCCTGATGAGGGACGCGCTGCCCGCCACCACCGTCAGCACGATCACCGCGATGGTGACCGCCGACAGCCACGGCAGCGCCCGCAGCACCCGGTCGACGTACCGGCCCGCGACGACCCGCACCACCAGCCCCGCCGCCACCGGCAGCAGCA
Source organism: Candidatus Streptomyces philanthi (assembly GCF_059553635.1). Classification (NCBI taxonomy): domain Bacteria; kingdom Bacillati; phylum Actinomycetota; class Actinomycetes; order Kitasatosporales; family Streptomycetaceae; genus Streptomyces; species Candidatus Streptomyces philanthi. Next base: position 3,356 of record NZ_JCANQV010000135.1, on the reverse strand, counting down.
CCGTCTTGAGGATGTCGGTGACCATCACCCCGGCGTCCACGTCCAGGAACTGCCCGGCGAGCAGCAGCGTCAGCGGGGGCGTGACCAGCGGGGCCAGCACCGTCGAGACGGTGGCGACGGAGACCGACAGCGCCACGTCGCCGCGCGCCAGATAGGTGACCACGTTGGACGCGGTGCCGCTGGGCGCGCAGCCGACCAGGATCACCCCGGCAGCGAGCTGCGGCGGCAGCTGGAGCGCCGTCGCGATCAGCCAGCCCAGCCCCGGCATGATCACGTAGTGGGCGGCCAGGCCCAGGCCCACCGCCCAGGGCCGCCGGGCGACCGCCGTGAAGTCCGGCGGGGTCAGGGTGAGCCCCATGGTGAACATCACCACGCCGAGCAGCCACGGCACCGCGGGCGCCCAGCCGGTGAACGGCGCGGGCCACAGCAGGCCGGCCGCTCCGGCCGCGATCACCAGCAGCGGGAAGACGGTGACCGCCCGCCGGGCGGCGCGCTCGGACGCTGGCAGGTCGCCCGCCGGGGCGGACCCGGCGGCGGCGTCCTCGACGGAGGGCGCGGACTTCTTCGCTTCGCTCGACACGGCCGCACCCTAACCGCCGTCTCCGTGTACGGAACACCGGCTTCCGGAATGCGGACAGAAGGCGGGGCGGCCGCTGCCTGTGGTTCCTTCTGGCCGTACGCTTCCGGCCGCCGCGCGCGGCACCCCCGGCCGCCCGGCCCCGGACCACGTCCCGCCCCGCCGGTGCCTGGATCTGGCCACCGCCGGCGCGGTCTGCGATCGTCCGGGAGACCGGGGACGGCGCGGGCCGGGTGCGACCCGTGCCCGCCGCTCCCCGGCACCGCCCGACCCGAACCGAAAGGCAGACCCGTGCTCGACACCCGACTCGCCGGCCGCACCGTCCTGGTCACCGGCGGCGCCCAGGGCCTCGGCGCCGCCCTCGTCCGCGCCTTCCACGCCGAGGGCGCGTATGTCGCGGCCCTGGACGTCGACGCGCACGCCAACGGCGAGAGCGCCGCCGCGCTCGACCCCGGCGGGGAGCGCGTCCTGCCGGTGACCGCCGATCTGCGCGACGCGGAAGCGGTCGCGGCGGCGCACCGGACGGTCGACGCCTGGCGCCCCGTGGACGTCCTGGTCAACAACGCGGCCCGGACGTCGGCGGCCTCGCTGTGGGAGATCGGCGCGGAGGAGTGGGACGAGGTCTTCGCGGTCAATGTGCGCGGGGCCTTCCTGCTGACCCGGGCCGTCGCCGCCGGGATGCGCGACCGCGGCTTCGGACGGATCGTCAACCTCGCCTCGATCGCGGGACAGACGCCCCGGCCCACCGGTGCCGCGTACGGCACGTCCAAGGCCGCGTTGATCCATCTGACCCGTGTCCTCGCCGCCGAACTCGCCCCGTACGGCGTCACGGTGAACACCGTCGCGCCCGCGATGATCGACACCCCGATGGTCCGCTCCGTCGGCGCCGACGCCCTCGCCGAGCTGACCGCGCGGGTGCCGCTCGGCCGGATCGCGACCCCGGAGGAGGTCGCCCGGGTGGTGCTCTTCCTCGCCTCGGAGACCACGTTCGCCACGGGTGCCACCTACGACGTCAACGGCGGCGCGCTGATGCGCTGACGGTCCTTGACGTGCGGACCCCTCCGACCTGCGGCGCGCGGCCACAGAATTCGGATGCCTGCGCGGAAACCACTCGTCCGGATGAAATTACCTCGCGTGGCAAGCTGTTCACCCTGGGTGCGTACAGGATATGCGGGTCGATGTCGTCGGCCCGCGTGGTGTCCCCCATCTGCGTGGTCGGCGGCTCCATTTCTCTCGTGGGGGTTCCACACACGTGTCAACCAGTTCCATCGACTCCTTCGGCATGCCCGCATCGCCGGAGGCCGCCGGTACGCAGGCCCTGTCCCCGGGGCGCCGCGTCCGCCGGTTCGCCGCTTCCGCCGTCGCCACGGCGCTCGCGGCGGGTCCCGTTGTCCTGTTCGGCGCCGTGCCCGCGCACGCCGCCGACGGCCACGGCGGCAGCGCGACCGCCGCGGTGCTCCGTACCCACCTGGACGTCGGACTGCTGAACAAGACCGTCAAGGTCCCGCTGAACGTCGCGCTCAACGACATCCACGCCCCGGCCTCCGCCGACAAGACGACGCTCAGCGTCAACCTCGACGGCGTCGACCAGGGCAAGCCCTTCAGCGTGCTGCGCGCCGACGTCGCCCACTCCAAGGCGACCGCGGAGAGCGGCAGGACCGAGGGGTACAGCAACCTCGCCCACGCCACGGTCCACGTCCCGGGCCTTCCGCTGCTGTCCCTGATCGAGGTCGAGAAGGTCACCTCGCGCGCCGTGTGCGAGGCGGGGAAGAAGCCGGTGGCCGACTCCAACGTCCTCGGCACGGTGAAGGTGCTCGGCAAGACCGTCACCCTCACCGCGGGCGGCACCACGCACGTCGAGGTCCCCGGGGTGGGCGATGTGCGGCTCGACCTGTCGAAGAAGAACGTGACGTCCGCGAGCGCGGCGGCCACCGCCCTCGACCTGAACGTCGCGGTCAACCCGTTGAAGCTGAACGTCGCCGAGGTCAACGGCCGGGTCCAGCTCGCCGAGGCCGGCTGCACCGCCCCGCACGGCGGCGGCTCGTCCGGCGGCACCACGGGCGGCAGTGACAGCGGCGGCTCCAACGGCTCCGGCGGTCAGACGGGCGGCCAGACAGGCGGTCAGACCGGCGGCCAGACGGGGGGCCAGGACGGCGGCCAGACCGGCGGTCAGACGGCCGGGCAGTCCGGCGGCCAGACGAGCGGTCAGACCGGCGGTCACTCCGGTGGCCAGACCGGCGGCCACTCCGGCGGCTCGTCCGGCGGTGACGGCAACGGCGACGGTCCCGGCGGCGACCTCGCCGAGACCGGCAGCAGCTCGGCCACCCCGTACCTCGCGGGCGGCGCGGCCGCCCTCGTCGTCGCCGGTGCCGGCTCGCTGGCCTACGCCCGCAAGCGCCGCTCCGCCAAGGCGGGCGTCCAGGGCTGACCGACCCCGTACGCCACGCGGTGCTGTGGGGGCGCCGTAGCGCGTACGGTCCACGGGGCGCCGGGCCGACACGGCGCCCCTCCCGCCCCGTCCGGGCCAACGGTCCCGGGCGGGGCACACCCTTGCCGGGCCCGGGGCGGGTACCCCACGGAGAGCCCCCGGGCTGTCAGCCCAGGACCTCGCGCAGCGCCGCCAGGAACCGGTCCGTCGTCGCGCGGTCCCGGACCGCCAGACGCAGCCACTCCGGTCCCAGGCCGGGGAAGGTGTCCCCGCGCCGCACCGCGAAGCCCCGGGCCCGCAGCCCCTCCCGTACCGCCCCCGCGCCGTCCACCCGGATCAGCACGAACGGTC
>NZ_JCANQV010000134.1:0-15850 GCF_059553635.1 Candidatus Streptomyces philanthi | reverse complement strand
CTCGCCACGGCGATCTGCACCCCTTGGTCCGCCAGGGCCTGCAACTCCGCGCCCGCGCGGTCGTCGTGGGCGGGTGGTTCGTCGGTGACCAGGCGGGTGATCAGCTCCGTCGGCACGGTCTGGAACATCGTGTCGCAGCCGAGCTTGGTGTGGTCGGCGAGCACCACCACTTCCCCCGCCGCCTGCACCAGGGCGCGGTCGACGCTCGCCGAGAGCATGTTGGAGGTGGACAGGCCGCGTTCGGCGGTCAGCCCGCTGCCCGACAGGAAGGCGCGGGAGACCCGCAGGCCCTGGAGGGACTGCTCGGCCCCGCTGCCGACCAGCGCGTAGTTGGAGCCGCGCAGGGTGCCGCCGGTCATCACGACCTCGACGCGGTTGGCGTGGGCCAACGCCTGGGCGACCAGGAGGGAGTTGGTGACGACGGTCAGGCCGGGCACCCGGGCGAGCCGGCGGGCCAGTTCCTGGGTGGTGGTGCCGGCGCCGACGACGATGGCCTCACCCTCCTCGACGAAGCCCGCGGCGAGGTCGGCGATGGCGGTCTTCTCGGCGGTCGCCAGATGCGACTTCTGGGGCAGGCCGGATTCCCGGGTGAACCCTCCCGGCAGCACCGCACCGCCGTGACGGCGGTCGAGCAGCCCTTCTGCCTCCAGCGCACGGACGTCCCGCCGTACGGTGACTTCGGAGGTCTGGACGACACGGGCGAGCTCCCGGAGCGACACCGCTCCATTGGCGCGCACCATTTCAAGGATCAGTTGGCGACGTTCTGCAGCGAACACGAAACCGACAGTAACGCCAACGGCCGTCGGTTTTCAGCACCTTGCACCAATAAACGGAAGTTGTTCACGCTGAGGACGATGAAGTGGTATACGGCCCACATATGCCGGGTCCACCGGCCCGCGCTCCCCGCCGTGCCTTCGCCCGTATGCCGACACCTCCCAGGTCAGCACCCCTGCGGACGGCCCGCGCCACCGCGTCCGGGAACCCACCGCCCGCCGCCCCGGCGAAACGTGCCGTCACCCCCGCCGCTCAGTACGCGCACAAATTTTCCCCCGGACCGTGTCGCGACACGCGGCCGGATGAGCGGCCGTTCCGGCCCGGTCTCACCCCCTCGGCCGGCCGCGGACAAACAGCGAGCAGGGGCCGTAACCGGGACCTTCAGACGGCGAGCGCGTCCGCCTTCACGGCGGTGACGAACCGGTCCCAGGCGCTCGCGGGGAAGACGAGCGCGGGGCCGTGGGGCGCCTCCTTGGAGTCCCGGACGGGGACGATGCCGGGGAGGTCGTCGCGGACTTCGAGGCAGTTGCCGCCGTCGCCGTTGCTGCGGGTGCTCTTGCGCCAGCGGGCGGAGCCGTGGAAGCCCTCGGCGACTTCGAGGCAGTCACCTCCGGAACCGTTGCTATGGGTGCTCTTGGGGTGGGGGTGTCCCCCTTCCGAAGTGCCTTCCGGGCCGGGGGCCAATAGCCGCGCCGTCTGCGTACGGGTCACAGACTTTTGCGCCCCAGTTAGGGAAGCGCCCCTTTCTACGCTTTTTGAGCGGCAGGGAGAGAAAGAACTCACGCCGCAGCTACCACCCTTTGCACGGGATCAGCAGAGCCCCGCACAGGCCTCCCTTGCGGGGGCGGGTGCGGGGCTTTTTGCGTGTCTGTGCGCCCCTGCGGGCATACGCTGAGCAGGAAAGGTTGGTGATCCTGTGGCTACTGGACTGGCCGAGAACGTCAGAAAGTTCCGGCGGGCGGCAGGCATGAGTCAAGAGCAACTTGCCGGGGCCTCCGACCTGTCGGTGGGCACAGTCCGGAAGGTGGAGCAGGGCGGTGATGTCCGCATGGAGACGCTGCACATCCTTGCACGTGCGTTGGGCGTGCCCACTTCGGCGCTGTTCGCTACCGAGACCACCGCCCCGGTTGTCGGCGACGAGGCCAACCGCCGCTACCTCGTTGAGCTACGGAAGGCTCTGATGCCTCCCGTGGGGCTCTCTGCTCCTGTGATGGATGTTGGCCAGGCTGTGGAGTTGCGAACGCTGCGCAGGGCCACAGCGGATGCGCACGCGCTTTACTGGGCCGATCGGTACGACTCCGTAGCAAAGAAGTTGCCTGCATTGCTGCGCTCCGCCGAAGCTACTGCGGCCACCCTGGACGGTGACGATGCACAGCGCGCCACTATCGCCCGTTGCCACGCACTGTTGTTGGCAGGCAAATATCTGACTCAGGTCCGCCAGTACGACATGGCCTACTACGCGCTGGCCGAAGCGATTCGACTTTCCCGAGAGTCCGGCACAACGCTTACGGCAAGCACGGGCGTTGTGGGTATGTGCTGGCTTCTTTTGAGGCAGGATCGGTTTGATGAAAGCGAGCAACTTGCGGCTCAGACGGCGGCGGAGATCGAGCCCAGAATTTCAAGTGCCAGTGCCGCTCACCTTGCCGTGTGGGGCGAACTGTGGCTCAGGGTTGCGTCTGCCGCAATTCGAAACAATCGGCCGGACGTAGCCGAAGAGGCGCGCAGGATGGCAGGGACGGCCGCGAGCGCGCTCAAACGCGAGGATGCTCGTTTCCCCGATCACTGGAGTGGTTTCGGGCCGGTCACTGCGGAACTCAAGGCCGTTGAGGACTTGGCGCTCCTGGGCGACGCGCATGGTGTACTGAGCCGCGCTGACGATGGCTTGCTGAGCAACAAGGCGATCCGAAATTTCGGCAAACCGACACCGGCGAGCTGGGACAGGCATCGGCTTGATGTGGCCAAGGCGCACGTCACGCTGAAGCAGCACCAGGATGCCATGGATGTGCTTATGTCCGTTCGCCGAACATCAGGCGAGTGGATCAAACACCAGCCCCTGGCGCGCTACGTCATGACAGATCTGCTCAAGACGCGGAAGCGGACACTGACTCAGGACATGCGCGATCTGGCTGCGCACCTGGGTATCACAGGCTAACTACTACGTGCCGTAGCAGTTTTACTACTGCGCTTCATGAACTGCACTTCTGCGTGTGTGGAGTACATGCCTTTGTGCCCGTAGGTTCCTGCCATCTCAGATTCGAGATGGCCGGGAGTCCTTATGCAGGGAGAGGGAGCAGACCGACAGCGCACCGACCGGTCTGGGCAACGCGAGACTCAAAAGCGGACCAGGGCACACAGCTCCGTCGCAGCACCTCGACCGGCGATCAGGAGCAAGAGCGTGTTCCCCACTCCGGACGCGGTGCCTCTCCGCAGTGTGGTCTACGACCGCGACTACGAAGTGCCAGCCGTCGCGTTGGCCATACGAGGGGAAGAAATTCTCCTTGAGCGTCCCACGGGGTGGCAGTGGCGGCGGAAGTACACACGCCCCCGGCCGGCGACCGAGCATGAGGAGCGGCAGCTCGCGGCCGTCGCCAAGTTCCACAAGGAGCGCGGTTCGCCGCGCCGATAGCTAAGCCCCTCGCGGCCGGTCGATTGAGATCCCGGCCGTGAGGTGTCCTCCCCGAAATGGAGTGGGCGGGCGGGCTGCCCGGCGGGCAACGTGGACCACCGGCTGGGCGGCCGCAATGTACGCATCCGAAGCGATACGGAGGAACCATGAAAGTGAATCTTTACGAGAAGGAGATCAGCGGTCCTTTCGTCGCTCTCTGCGGAGGTGGCGACAACGGAGACGAATCCATGGAGAGCTGCATCACTGTGTCGCAGCTCCACGGCGGCGGTTACGCCTTACGGGACTCCAAGCCCGAGGGAACTGGCCGTGAGCTGCGAATGAGCCGCGACGAAATCACGAAGTTCGCTCGCGGATGGATGGAACAGCACGGCTGATACGGCCGCGAACAGCAATGCGGGGCACCTCGGATATTCACGTTGCGGGGTGCCCCGCCCCCTTCCGTTCGGTGCCGATGACAAGGAGCAGGCGTGTCGCTGAGCGCGTTGATCGACGATCCCGCTGAGATCTTGGCGAACTGGCCGCATAAGCCTCTTCGCTTCCACCGTGACCCCGACTCGTTCCGTGAACTGCTGACCCTGGAAGAGGTGGGCGCGCTGATTGACGCTGACTGCCTTGCCATGCGGAACGTCGTTCTCCTCCAGGAGGGCAAGGTCTACGAGACGTGGGAGTACCACGACCCCGACGACCCCGGAATGCCCCGCCGGGGCGCCGTCCGCCGCCACATCACCAACGGAGGGTCGGTTTCCCTCCGTGAACTGGAGCAACTGAAGCCGGAAATCGCGAAGCTGCACCAGGACCTGCGGCAGGAGACCGGCTACGGGGTACACGTCAATGCGTACCTCACCCCGCCCGGCGCCCAAGGACTCAAGTACCACTTCGACCCGTACGTGACGCTCGTGGTGCAGCTCGCCGGCCGCAAGACGTGGCCCTGCCACCCCCCGTTCGTGAAGAACCCTGTCCAGGAATACGGCTCATTCCACCTGACCGGGTTCACTCCCGAACAACGGAACTACCTCGCCAACACTCCGCCGACGATGAGCTACACGCTTGCTCCCGGTGATGTGCTGTGGCTCCCCCGTGGGTACGTGCACTCTCCCTACACCGTGGGCGAGGAAACCTCGCTGCATCTCACGGTCGCGTTCAAGGAACGTACGCACCAGTGGCTGGCGCAGCAGCTCGCCGAAGGCATCCTTCACCAAGCACTGCGAGACCCGCAGATGCGCGAGGAGCTACCCCCCAACACCCTTACGGGTGAAACGCGTTGTGCGGTTGAGCAGGCGCGGCAATACCTCATCGGCACCTTGCTGCTGATGGACGCCGAAGACGCAGTTAAGTACGTCCAGGACGCAGCGCTCCGCCCCTGAACCACCCTCCCCGAGGAGCCCATGTGACGCAGCACTGGCACGCCTACGCCTACACCGGCCGCGCCTACTCGGACGGACAGGCACGCAAAGGGGAGGCCCCCGACACCTACCCGCCCTTCCTCGTCGAGGACTGGCTACGCCGCCCGCCCCGCCACATCGACGACACGTTCACGAACAAGGGAGAGGCGGTGGCATGGCTGGAGAAGGCGCTGAGTCAGTACCCGCCGCTGGATGCCGACAGCTTCCCGGCCGCGATCCGACTCGAATACGCACGCGCACAACTCGCCCAGACCGTGGGCAAGGACGTGGTGTGGGGTTGGTACGCGCACACCAGGGACTACGTCTCCCGTGCCCTGGTCGCCTGTCCACGGCCCAAGCGCCACAAGTACGCGGACGACTCCCCGCCAGCCTGCCCCGCGCCTGTCGGATGACGCGCTTGGGACGGCCCCGTACGTTCCTTCGCCCGATATCCACCCCGGGCCACGCGGGGCCGCCTGCCTAAGCATCCTCGCCGACGGACGCGGAACGGTCGCACACGTAGGTCCCGCGCTGCGGGACAACGAACAGCAGGCCGTCCCGCGCCAGCGCGGCAATCGCCCGGCGCACCGTCGGGCGGGACAGGCCGAATTCCTCGCAGAGTCGCGTCTCGGACGAGATGGGGCGGCGGGGCTTCCAATCGCCCCGCTGAATGCGTGCACGCAGGATGCCCGCGAGTTGCTGATACGGGGGCTCGGGTGCGTCGCGTTCGATCATGTCGTCTGGGCCGTACTCCATGCCGCAACGGTAGCGGGGTGCAGCAGACGCGAACATCAAGACACGTGCATTGACGTACCTTTACAAGCCTTTACGTATCTTGACGTAAGGGCCTCTCTTCCCGCGCCCCTGGAAGGGCCCCACGTCCGCACAGGCACGCGCCATCTTCCATGCCGAAGAAGTGCAAGGGCTCACCCGGAACAGCGTGAACGCTGGTGGGCGGCCGCATTCGCCGAGATCGGCGCGGACTATCCCTACCGCTACGACGGCGACCAGTTCACCGTACGAGGGGCAGCGGCATGACTCGCGACGCGTTCACCAACCCCGCCCCGCAGGTGCCTCCCGCCGTCTGCCACTGCGGCAGGGGCACCACCGCGCCCGTCACCGTGCGGCACATCCCGCGCCCCGACGTCGAAACCGTCTGGTGCGAGGTGGCCGACGAGGGGTGTCCGGAATCCGCCGCCCCTCGCCCGGGGGGCGGCGCGTCACCCTCCGGGCCCTCCGGCAGGCCGCCCGGGGAGCGGTCCCGCTACTCGGCGGCCGTCTTGCGCGTGTGCAGCTGGCGGGCCACCTCGGCGACCGAGCCGGACAGCGACGGGTAGACGGTGAAGGCGTTGGCGATCTGCTCGACGGTCAGGTTGTTGTCGACCGCGATCGAGATCGGGTGGATCAGCTCACTGGCGCGCGGCGCGACGACCACACCGCCGACGACGATGCCGGTGCCCGGACGGCAGAACAGCTTGACGAAACCGTCGCGGACGCCCTGCATCTTGGCGCGCGGGTTGCGCAGCAGCGGCAGCTTGACGACCCGGGCGTCGATCCGGCCGTTGTCGACATCGGCCTGGGAGTAGCCGACGGTCGCGATCTCCGGGTCGGTGAAGACGTTGGCGGAGACGGCCTTGAGGTTCAGCGGGGTGACCGCGTCGCCGAGGAAGTGGTACATCGCGATCCGGCCCTGCATCGCCGCGACGGACGCGAGCGCGAGGACGCCGGTGCAGTCGCCCGCCGCGTAGACGCCGGGGGCGCTGGTGCGGGAGACCTTGTCGGTCCAGATGTGGCCGGACTCCTTGAGCCTGACGCCGGACTCCTCCAGCCCGATGCCCTCGGTGTTGGGGATCGAGCCGACGGCCATCAGGCAGTGCGTACCGGAGATCGTGCGGCCGTCGGACAGGGTGACCTCGACGCGGTCGCCCACCCGCTTGGCGGACTGGGCCCGCGAGCGCGCCATGACGTTCATGCCGCGGCGCCGGAAGACGTCCTCCAGGACGGCGGCGGCGTCCGGGTCCTCGCCCGGCAGCACCCGGTCGCGGGAGGAGACCAGGGTGACGCGGGAGCCGAGCGCCTGGTACGCGCCGGCGAACTCGGCGCCGGTGACACCGGAGCCGACCACGATCAGTTCCTCGGGCAGTTCGTCGAGGTCGTAGACCTGGGTCCAGTTGAGGATGCGCTCGCCGTCGGGCTGCGCGTCCGGGATCTCGCGGGGGTGCGCGCCGGTGGCGATCAGCACGGCGTCGGCGGTCAGCGTCTGCTCGGTGCCGTCGGCGACGGTCACCGTGACCCGGCGCGAGCCGTCGGCGGACTGGCCCGGCTCCAGACGGCCGCGGCCGCGCAGCACGCGGGCCCCGGCGCGGGTGACGGAGGCGGTGATGTCGTGTGACTGGGCGAGGGCGAGGCGCTTGACACGGCGGTTGACCTTGCCGAGGTCGACGCCGACGACCTGCGCGGGGTCGTCGGCGGAGGGGGTGCCGTCCTCGACGATGATGCCCAGTTCCTCGTAGGAGGAGCCGAAGGTCGTCATCACCTCGGCGGTGGCGATGAGCGTCTTGGACGGCACGCAGTCGGTGAGCACCGAAGCGCCGCCCAGACCGTCGCAGTCGACGACGGTCACCTCCGCGCCGAGGGAGGCGCCCACCAGGGCCGCCTCGTATCCGCCAGGTCCGCCGCCGATGATCACGATCCGAGTCACGTCCTCCATTGTCCCGCACGCGCGCCGGTGGCTCCCGGCGGGGGTGCGGGCGCACGCCGGGAGCGCGGGTCACACGGAAGTGGATCTCCACCGGGGCGGGCGCCGGGAGCACGCGCCCGAAGGCGTGCGCCGCTGCACCCTTCGGTGCGGGTGTGCGCCGCCCCGATGCCCCGTACCACGGGTCGGCCGGGTGTCCTCCCGTACCCTCGAACCATGTCGCTCTACGCCGCGTACGCCGGCAACCTCGACGCGCGGCTGATGTCCCGCCGCGCACCGCACTCGCCCCTGCGCGGCACCGGCTGGCTCAACGGCTGGCGGCTCACCTTCGGCGGCGAGCAGATGGGCTGGGAGGGGGCGCTGGCGACGATCGTCGAGGCGCCGCGTTCCCAGGTGTTCGTCGCCCTGTACGACATCGCCCCCATGGACGAGGAGTCCATGGACCGCTGGGAGGGCGTCGGCATGGACGTCTACCGCCGGATGCGGGTACGGGTGCACACCCTCGACGGCGACGAGGCGGCCTGGCTCTACGTCCTCAACGGCTACGAGGGCGGCCTGCCCTCCGCGCGCTACCTCGGGGAGATCGCGGACGCGGCGGAGTCGGCCGGGGCACCGCACGACTATGTGATGGAGCTGCGCAAGCGGCCGTGCTGAGGGGCGGACGGGCAGTGCCGCGTCTCCTGGGGCGAGCGACTCGCGGGGTTCCTGTGAAACGCGCCGGGCGGCGACGCGGACCTGGGCATCTGTGACGCGCGTGGGGCGCTGAGCGACAGTGCGCGCCCCCGTCGGCTGTGACGCACGGGTTCGCGCCATACGGACACCGCTGGTGTGGGCGACGCCACGCGCTCCCGCTTCCCGGCCCGCCTGTGTGCCCGTTCCGCCCGGTGGGAGGCGGCGCGCCCGGTCCCGTCAACGCTGATCTCCCGGGGCGGCAACCACACGTTCCCGGCCGTGTGAGCACCGGCATCTACGCGCGTAGGGAATCAGCGGCTACCCTCGTCCGCGTGAACGCATCTGTTACCCCGGACATCGCCCGCGACCCGCAGGGCGCCGCCGACGCCGCCGCCGCCCGCCTGCGGGAGCTCACCGGCGCCGACTCCCACGACGTCGCCCTGGTCATGGGCTCCGGCTGGGCCCCCGCCGCCGAGGCGCTGGGCACTCCCGAGCACGAGTTCCCGGTCACCGAGCTGCCCGGCTTCCCGGCCCCGGCCGTCGCCGGCCACGGCGGCGCGGTCCGCTCGTACCGGATCGGTGAGAAGCGCGCGCTGGTCTTCCTGGGCCGCACGCACTACTACGAGGGCCGTGGTGTCGCCCCGGTCGCGCACGGCGTGCGGACCGCCGCCGCGGCGGGCTGCAAGACCATCGTCCTCACCAACGGGTGCGGTGGTCTGCGCGAGGGCATGCGCCCCGGCCAGCCGGTCCTCATCAGCGACCACATCAACCTCACCGCCACCTCCCCGATCGTCGGCGCCCACTTCGTCGACCTGACGGACCTGTACTCGCCGCGGCTGCGCGCGCTGTGCAAGGAGATCGACCCGAGCCTGGAGGAGGGCGTCTACGCCCAGTTCCCCGGCCCGCACTACGAGACCCCCGCCGAGATCAAGATGGTCCGCACCCTGGGCGCCGACCTGGTCGGCATGTCCACGGTCCTGGAGGCCATCGCCGCCCGTGAGGCCGGCGCCGAGGTGCTGGGCCTGTCCCTGGTGACCAACCTCGCCGCGGGCATGACCGGCGAGCCCCTCAACCACGAGGAGGTCCTCCAGGCCGGCCGCGACTCCGCGTCCCGGATGGGCGGCCTGCTCGCCCAGGTGCTCGGCAGGATCTGAGCCACGGCGGCCGGGCGGCACCGCCCGCCCGGCCCGCGCCGTCCCTCCGTACGAGGCGCGCACCGGGGCCGGCCCCGGGCCCTCCCCACCCCCACCACCAGGAGCATCACGTGGCAACCGACCCCGCGGAGCTGACCGAACGGGCCCGGACTTGGCTGGCCGAGGACCCCGACCCCGAGACCCGTGACGAGCTGTCCCGGCTGATCGGCGCCGGGGACCACGCCGAGCTGGCCGCCCGCTTCTCCGGCACCCTCCAGTTCGGCACCGCCGGTCTGCGCGGCGAGCTGGGCGCGGGCCCGATGCGGATGAACCGCGCGGTCGTCATCCGCGCCGCGGCCGGTCTCGCGGCGTACCTGAGGGCCAAGGGGCAGGGCTCCGGGCTCGTCGTCATCGGCTACGACGCGCGCCACAAGAGCGCCGACTTCGCCCGTGACACGGCGGCCGTGATGGTCGGCGCGGGCCTGCGCGCCGCGCTGCTGCCGCGCCCGCTGCCCACGCCCGTGCTGGCGTTCGCGATCCGGCACCTGGGCGCGGTGGCGGGCGTCGAGGTCACCGCGAGCCACAACCCGCCGCGCGACAACGGTTACAAGGTCTATCTCGGCGACGGTTCCCAGATCGTCCCGCCGGCCGACGGGGAGATCGCCGCCGAGATCGCGGCGGTGCGCTCCCTGCACGACGTGCCGCGCCCCGACGCGGGCTGGGAGATCCTGGGCGACGACATCCTCGCGGCCTATCTGGCGCGCACCGACGCGGTACTGACCCCCGGTTCGCCGCGCGAGGTGCGCACCGTCTACACGCCGATGCACGGCGTCGGCCGGGACACCCTGCTCGCCGCGTTCGAGCGGGCCGGGTTCCCCGCGCCCGTGGTCGTCGCGGAACAGGCCGAGCCCGACCCGGACTTCCCGACGGTGGCCTTCCCCAACCCGGAGGAGCCGGGCGCGATGGACCTGGCGTTCGCCACGGCCCGCGCCCAGGGGCCGGACGCCGTCGACGTGGTGATCGCCAACGACCCGGACGCGGACCGCTGTGCCGTCGCCGTACCCGACCCGGACGCCGGGGCGGGCTGGCGGATGTTGCGCGGTGACGAGGTCGGCGCGCTGCTCGCCGCCCATCTGGTCGCCAAGGGCGCGTCCGGCACCTTCGCCACCACGATCGTCTCCTCGTCCCTGATGTCCCGGATCGCCGGCTCCGCCTTGCTCGGCTACCGGGAGACCCTGACCGGCTTCAAGTGGCTGGCCCGCGTCGACGGCCTGCGCTACGCCTTCGAGGAGGCGCTGGGCTACTGCGTCGACCCCGAGGGCGTCCGCGACAAGGACGGCGTCACCGCCGCCCTGCTGATCGCCGAACTCGCCGCCGGTCTCAAGAGCGCCGGACGCGGCCTGACCGATCTGCTGGACGACCTGGCGCTGGAGTTCGGCCTGCACGCCACCGACCAGCTCTCGGTCCGCGTCCAGGACCTCTCGCTGATCGCGGACGCCATGCGCCGGCTGCGCGAGCAGCCGCCCGCCTCCCTCGCCGGCCTCCCGGTGGACACCGCCGACGACCTGTCGCACGGCAGCGCCACGCTCCCCGCGACGGACGGGCTGCGCTACCACCTCACCGGCACCCCCGAAAGCGGCGTGCGCTCCGCCCGGGTCGTCGTCCGCCCCAGCGGCACCGAGCCCAAGCTCAAGTGCTACCTGGAGGCCGTCGTCCCGGTCGGTTCCCGGGACGCGCTGCCGGACGCCCGCGGGCGCGCGGCGGCGTTCCTGGCACAGCTGAAGCGGGACCTCTCGGCGGCCGCCGGGATCTGAGCGGACGCACGACGGGCGGGCCGGGGCGAGGAGCGCCCGGCCCGCCCGGCCCGCCTCTCCGCAAGTGACCAGGGGTACCGTTCTGTTGTCGCCATGCAGAACGGAGTTATGCATGCCACCCCCTGATGACGACCACATCGGCGCACGCATCGCTGATCTCCGCAAGCTGCGCCAGCTGACACAAACGGGCCTGGCTCAACGTGCCTACGTCTCCCGCAGCACCATCGCGAAGGTCGAGGCAGGGCTGACACCTGCGACCCCTGCCATAGTGGCCGCGGTCGCGAGAGTCCTCGAAGTCGACGTCTCCGTGCTCAACGGCCAGCCGTATATGGCAGAGATGCGGCAAGACCGTCTCGACCGGATGATCGCCCCGCTCTCGGATGCACTGGATCTGTACGACCTCGGGCCGGACCCCGAGATCACTCCCAGGCCCGTTGCGGCATTGGAGGCCGAGGTCGATGAACTGTGCGCCGGTGCCTGTGCCACTGAATACAAAGGTGTGGGTTCGAAGCTACCTGGACTCCTGGGAGAGCTGACCACAGCCTTCAGCCTGCTTCCCACCGGTAGTGACCGTCAACGTGTGGCATCCGCTCTGAGCTGGTCCTACTCGGTGGCATACGAATTCGCCTACAGATTGGGGTATCACCAACTCGCTTCCATCGCACTGGAGCGAATGGGCTGGATGGCAGAACAAGCACAAGATCCTCTGCTGCTTGCCATCCGGCTGAACAAGCGCAGCAGCATGCTTTTGCGCCGGGGGAACAATCAGATGGCCCTGAAGATTCTTGAGCGCGGACATCAACTGGTCACACAGCATGATGATGCCGGCTCGATACCGGCCTTGGCCGTCTCCGGGAGCTTGCATCTGGCCGGCGCGATCGCCGCGGCCCAGGCCAAGAACGAGGGCGCTGTCGATGGCTACATGGAGATGGCACGACAAGCCGCCGCACAGATCGGACGGGACGTGCCCCGCGCTTACTGGGCCTCTTTCGGCAAAACGAATGTTGCCCACTTCGAAGTCGCGACCGCTGTGGAGTTGGGGAAGCTGGGCGACGCGATCAAGGCCGCTCGGCAGCTGCACTTCCCCACCGAACACCCCCGCATGAGGGTAGGCCGCTATCACATCGAAATGGCGCGTGCGTACGCACAGATGGGAAAGGCGGAAGCAGCCGAAAAGTCCTTGCATCGGGCCAGGGAAGTCGCGCCCCAGCAGGCGCGGTACCACCCATTGATGCGAGAGACGATCGCCGTGCTGGTCCGTCGCCGGCGTCGAGCGCCACGGGGACTGGCGTCGCTGGCCACTTGGGTGGGGATGTAGCCCGCCGTTACGGCCCGAGTGTTCCTCGTTCAGGAACACTCGGGCCCTCGCGTGCCTGCAGGCTGTTGCGCGACAGCAGACCCCCGCGGCCGCGTCGCGTGCGGCCCGGGGGCGTGGCCATCAGCTATCGAGGAGTTGACGACATGACCAACGCTATCGCGAGGCTCGCGGGGCCCGCACGGAGTCGAGAAGGCGTCATGACAAACCTCATGGACGCCGCACGCCTGCTGCCGTGGACCACCCTGGACGGGAAGCCGTGCTACGTCCTCGGCGGCGACCGGGTCGGCCATGTCTCCCGCCTCGCCGACGAGATGGAGGAAGAGCAGATGAGTTCCGCCGCCGAACTCATCACAGAATCCTGCCGCATCCTTGCCGGCAAGGCGTGGACTCCCGGCGAAATTCACTTGCTGGCCGTCGAGTTGAACGACCACCTGGTCAAGGTGCACCGGGTATCGGAGAGCCGGGGCGCCCGGTTGCTCCTATTGAAGGGCGACCCCACCGAGGCCGACGAGCACGAAGCGGAAGGCAAGGGCGTCGAGTACGACGACCCCGGCACGGGCGATCCGGGCGACAGCCGGACCACCGGAGGGTACAACGCCCCGCCCGCGTACGGCTTCCCCCGACCGGACAGGCCCTGAGCAGGGAAAAGCGCGTGTCCCGCACGAGCCGGCGGACTCAGTTCACGCCCTCGGCCCGTCCCACGGGGAAGATCCCGAGCGCTCCGCCAAGGGATACCGCACCGGGTCCGCCCGCGCTGCGAGGAATCCGCCACCCTCCTGGGACTACCGGCGGAGGGCGGAGCCACCCCGTTCCAGCCATCCACGGACGGCACGTCACCGCATGCCCCACAATCGACACAGCCGCGAGAAGGAGACAGCAACAGTGACACCGACAACAACACCTATGCCGTGGGGGCTTGTCCGCATGAAGCCCTTCCCGGACACGATCGTCCTGCCGCACGCACGCATCTCGCTGGATGCCCGGACCCAGACGGCCCGGTGGCTCGCCGAGGACGGCACCCGGCTTCCGGCCCTGGACAAGCACAAGGCCAGTGAGACATCACAAGAAACAAGCACCTCGACCAGCCTGGACGGCAACAGGGATGAGGGGCACGACCAATCGGGCGACAGCGACTGATGGCAAGTGCCGCCGTGGACGCTCCCGTCCTTGTCGTGACGCGGCTCGATGACACCACTGCCGACCTCGTGGTCACGGAGCTGTACCAGCGCGATGTCCCCGTGGTCCGCTTGGACCCCGGCGACTTCCCCGACCGGCTCCGGCTGAACGCGTTCCTCGACGGCCAAGGCATGGGCGGCAGGGTGCTGACCGATACCCGCATCGCGGATCTGGCCAGCGTCCGGTCGGTCTACTGGCGCCGCCCCACCCCCTATGCCGTCGGGCCCGGCCAGGTCCAGCGGTGGTGCGGCGACCAGGCACGATACGGACTCGGTGGCGTCCTGGCGGCACTTCCCGGCGCGCACTACGTCAACCATCCCTGGCGGAACCGGGACGCCGAGTACAAGCCTGCCCAGCTGGCCACCGCCGCGCAATGCGCACTTCGCATTCCGCCGACGCTGATCACCAACGACCCGGAAGAAGCCCGTCGTTTCGCCGGGCAGTACCGTCCGGTGCTCTACAAGCCACTGTGGAACAGCGCCTACACCGGTCCGGACGACCGTCCTTTGACTGTCTGGGTGGACGACGTGGCCCCCGACGCCCTCGACACCGGCGTTTCACGCACCGCTCACCTCTTCCAACGGCGCGTCGACAAGATCGCCGACGTACGTCTCACAGTCGTCGGGAAACGGCTCTTCGCCGTGCTCATCGACTCCCCCAGCCTCGACTGGCGACGTACCTACGACCACAACACGTACACCCTCATCGACACACCGCCTGACGTCGTCAGGGCCGTCCACGACTATCTGGACGTCTTCGGCCTGGTCTACGGCGCCTTCGACTTCGGGATCGACCGCGAGGGGCAGTGGTGGATGTACGAGTGCAACCCGAATGGGCAATGGGCCTGGTTCCCGGGCCGCATCACCGCCCGGATCACCGACGCCCTCGCCGACCAACTCCAGCACCGTGGAGAAGAGCCCTGTGAACGCTGACGCCGCAGCCCCGCCCCCTGACGCGCCCGCCGCCCTGCGCCGTGCCCTGGCCGACACCCTCTGCGCCAAGGGGCTGCTCACCGATCCCGCATGGCGCGCCGCTGTCGAGTCCGTCCCCCGTCACCTTTTCCTCGGCACCTGCGTGTACCGCCCGAACGGAACTCTGTGGGAGCCCTTCCCTCGCGATCGGACCGACGAGACCGCCTGGCTGCGGCTGGCCTACTCCGACCGGACCGTGGTCACCCAGGTGGACGGAGTCGCGGCCGCCGACGCCACTGGCCCGGTCCCGGGACGGCCCACTTCTTCCTCCACTCTCCCCTCCCTCGTCCTCCGCATGGCTGAACTCTCCGGCATCGGCAGAGGGGACCAGGTGCTGTGGGTCGGGACCGGCACCGGCTACTCCACCGCACTGGTCTCCCACGTCGTCGGCGCGCGGAACGTCACCTCGGTCGAGTACGACCCGGAACTGGCGCGGTTGGCCGCCGACCGCCTCCACCGGGCCGGCCACCGCCCCCACCTCGTCACCGGCGACGGGCTCCAAGGCCACAAGGACAACGCAGAATACGATGCCCTGGTGGCCACCTGCGCCGTACGGACCGTCCCCGTTTCCTGGCTGCGGCAGGTCCGCGACGGCGGCACGATCACCATGACCCTCAGCGGTTGGATGCTCGCCTCTGGGCTCATCCGGCTCACACTCGGCGACGACGGCAGCGCCACTGGCCGCTTCACGGGCGACCGGATCAGCTTCATGCTCGCCCGTCCCCACGAGCGTCCGCCCCGGCCCATTTTCTTCCGTCACGACGGCACCACGCGTCGCAGCCGCGTGGACCCGGCACTGCTCAACAACGACTGGACAGCCCAGTTCGTCGCCCAGCTGGCCGCCCCCTCCGCAGAACTCATGACCACGGGCGACGGGGTGATCCTCGTGGACACCGCCACCGGATCACAGGCATGGACCGAAGCCACCGAAGGCGGCTGGGACGTGCACCAGCACGGCCCCCTGCGCCTCTGGGACCAGATCGAGACGGCACTGCTCACCTGGCGGGAGGCCGGGGCGCCCGATCAATCCGGCTTCGGTATGACGGTCGCCCCGGACCTCACACAGACGGTGTGGATCAAGGACCCGGCCGGGCCGTCCTGGCACCTACCGGCCTGACGGCCGCACGGCGGGCTACAGGGCCAGCGTCACGGCCAGGCCCACCGCGCCCGCCACGCAGGGGGCGATGATCTCGTAGGCCCAGCGGACGGACACCTCGCCCCGGGCCGTCTCGCGGTGCGCGGCGGCCGCCTTGATCTCGCGCAGCTCGCCGAGGGTCTGGTCGGCG
>NZ_JCANQV010000133.1:0-16175 GCF_059553635.1 Candidatus Streptomyces philanthi | reverse complement strand
TGGGGGTCCGCCAACGGGCCGTCGTCGGCGGGAACTTCGACGGCGTGATCCGAGGGAGGCGCCCGATGGCCCGCGCGGGCGTCGGGGCCGTCGTCGTGGCCGTACGCGGCGGCCGTGGTGGTGTCGTGGCGGCCCGTCTCATGGCCGTGCGCCGGGTCGGGGGAGGTCCCGTGCGCCGGGGCGTCCGCCGGGGCGGGTTCGGTTCCGGAGGGCGTGGTGCGGCCGGCGCCGTCGTCCCTCGTGAGCGGGCCGAGGAGGGCCTGCGGCAGGATGATGACGGCCTGGACGCCGCCGTAGATGTTGCTCTGGAGGCGGACCGCGATGCCGTGCCGGCGGGCGAGGGAGGAGACCACGTACAGGCCGATCCGGCCGTCGTGCAGCATCTCGGGGACGTCGATGTGCTCGGGGTCGGCGAGGAGTTCGTTCAGGTACGCGCGCTCGTCGGCCTCCATGCCCAGTCCCCGGTCCTCGACCTCGACGGCGAGCCCCGCGGTCACCAGCTGGGTGCGCAGCAGGACATGGGTGTGCGGCGCGGAGTAGACGCAGGCGTTCTCGACGAGTTCGGCGAGGAGGTGGATGACGTCGGCGACGGCGTGGCCGCGCAGGGTGCCCTCGATCGGGGGGACGAGCTTGACCCGGGGGTAGTGCTCGACCTCGGCGATGGACGAGCGCAGTACCTCGGTCAGGGTGACCGGGCGGGTCCACTGGCGGCGGGAGATGGCGCCGCCGAGGACGGCGAGGTTCTCTGCGTGCCGGCGGATGCGGGTGGCCAGGTGGTCGACGTGGAAGAGGCCCTTGAGCAGGTCGGGGTCCTCGACGCGGTTCTCCAGGTCGTCCAGGAGCGCGATCTCGCGGTGGACGAGGGACTGGAGGCGCCGTGCGAGGTTGACGAAGACCTCGACCTTCTGCGCGTCGCCGACGGCACTGCTGCGGGCGAGCGCGACCGCGTCGACGACCACGGCCTCGGCGGCCCGCCCCGCGGCGGTGACCTCGCGGGCGACCAGGTCGAGGGGGTCGCCGCCGTGCACGGTGGCGGTGTCGGCGGGGCGGCGCTGGAGCCGTTCGCCGCGCCGTACGCGTTCCAGCAGGTCGTAGAGGTCGGAGCGGCTGCGGGCGCTGGCCTCGCGCAGCCGGGCGCGGCGGGTGGCGGCGTGCTGCGCCTCGGCGCGGGCCATGACGGCGGCGACGAGGACGACGGCGCAGACCAGGACGAGGGCGCCGGCGAGGACCGCCCAGACGCGGCCGGTCAGTTGTGCGCCGCCGGCCTGGAGCGCGAAGGCGCAGGCGGCGGCGCACAGGACGGCGGCCAGGACGGCCGGCACGGTGGCGAGCCGGGTCAGTCTGGTCCGTATCGCCGAGTCGGCGGCGGTCTCCGGGGACACGGCCCGGCCGTGCCGTCCGCCGTCGTGCTCCCGCCGCCGTACGGCGGTGGTTACAGGGGCGTCCCCCGGGGAACCCTGGGGTCCTGAGGACCTCTGAGTCTCCCGGGACGCGGGTCCCGGGGGAATTGCGGTAGGCATTGGTGCCCTCCGGATCGGCCGCTGGCAGTTCACGGAATCCGCACGCTAGTTGTTGCCCGGGTGGGGTTCGGACCCACTTCGGGGTTTCGCTACCCCTCGCCACCTCCTTGAGTGGGCGTACTGCGCACAATAGTGCGAGGGAACGCGAACTTACGTTCCAGTGAACGGAGTTACAGCGAGTCCGCGAGGCGTCGGCAACTTCCTTCACACACGATCGCTCCCGCACGGACCGCACCCACCGACAGCGCACTGAACGGGGGATTCCGCGGGGCGGCAAGGCTGACCCACCGAGATCCGCACGCACCCGGAGGCCCGGCACCCCCACTATGCGCCGCATGTATACACATCACTTATAGTCAACGGGTCGCTTCCTCGACGCTCCCCCACCCTTGTGCCTGGAGGATCCGTATGTTCCCGAGCAGTCCGACGCTTTCCGGGCGCCTTCGCCGAGCGGTACGGCGGAGCCCCCGGCCCGGTGGGGCGCCCGCGCACCGGACGGCCGGAGGTCCGCGGCTGGCCGCCGTCGACGGACTGCGCCTGGTGGCCGCCCTCGCCGTCGCCGCCTACCACTACGTGGGGACGACGACGCCGCACTTCTGGGGTGCCCACGACCCGAGGCAGTTCGCCCCGGCGCTGCACGAGATCAGCCGCTACGGCTGGCTGGGCGTGGAATTCTTCTTCCTGATCAGCGGGTTCGTGATCTGCATGAGCTGCTGGGGGCGCACCCCCGCGCAGTTCGTCGTCTCCCGCGTCTCCCGGCTGTTCCCGTCGTACTGGTGCGCCGTCCTGATGGTCGTGTGCCTGGTGCTGACCGCGCGGGTCCTCCATCTCCAGGCGGCCACGCCGATCGACCTCCGGACGGTGCTGGGGAATCTGACGATGTTCCCGGGGCCTTTGGGAATCCCCCTGATCGAGGGTGTCGCCTGGACGCTGTGGGTGGAGGCCCGCTTCTATCTGCTGATCGCGGTCATGCTGTGCATCGGGCTCACCTACCGCCGGATGCTCGCCTTCTGCGGGGTCTGGCTCACCCTCGCCGTCGTCGCCCGCGAGCTGCGCTCGGAGATGCTGGACGAGTTCTTCCTCAGCCAGTACGCGGGACTCTTCGTCACGGGGATCGCGCTCTATCTGATCCACCGGTTCGGGCAGAACCTGGTGCTGTGGCTGCTGGCCGGATTCGCCTGGTGCTACGAACTCACCGTTCTCCACGACCGGGTGGCGTCGCACACCGTGAAGCCCTCCCAGGGGGGCGCGCTCTCCTGGGCCGTCTGCGCCGCACTGCTGACCGCGTTCCTCGTCCTTCTCGTACTCTCCGCCTGCGGCCCGCTCGCCCGGCTCCGGTGGCGGTGGCTGGTGACCGCCGGCGCGCTCACCTACCCCTTCTACCTGGTGCACCAGAGCATCGGGATACCCGTGGCCAAGGGGCTGCTCCAGAAGGTGCCCGCACTCGGGGTACTGCCGTCGATCGCGCTGGGCCTCGTCTTCTCCCTGCTGCTCTCGGCCGCCGTCCACCGTCTGGTCGACGGCCCCGTGGGGCGCCTGATGCGACGCCACCTCACCCACGGGATGAACCCTCGTACCCGGACGGAGGACGAACGGAACGCTCCCCGGCACGGGCCGCCCGAGCACGGGGAACGCCCCTGCGGACCGGTCACGGCACCGAGCGCGAGCGGCGTCGGCGGCACGGCGTGAGGGCGGGCTCCCCATGACCGGGATTCCGGGCATGAACTCCCGTTCAGCGGAGGTGCTTTACCCCTCTGATTGCCTCATACGGGCCAGGGCGTCGACGGCCTCTTCGGCCTCGGCCATGAGCGCGGCGACGAGTTCCGTGGCGGGCCGCAGATCCGTGATGAGGTCGACGCCCTCGCCGGCCCACACCGGGATCACGTCGAGGTCTCCCCTGGCGGCCGCCTCCCGGTAGGCCGCCTTGGCCGCCGCGTCGTCGCGGAGTTCGTCCTCGCGGCCCCGCCACCGCGCGAGGTAGCCGTTGCGCAGGGTCCGGGCGGGGTACCGCTCGGGCCAGGCCGCGCCACGGGCGACGTCGAGGACCCGGTTGCGTTCGGTCTCCTCCCCGCGCGCCCTGACCAGGGCCTCGCCCACTCCGGGCAGGACCAGGGCCTCCGCGCTCGCCTGGAAACGCGTACCGATCAGCGCGCCCGCGGCGCCGAGGGCGAGGGCCGCCGCCAGGCCCCGGCCGTCGGCGATGCCTCCGGCGGCCAGCACCGGCACGGAACCGGCGAGGTCGACGACCGCCGGGACCAGCGGAAGCGTCGCCCTCCGGCCACCGTGCCCGCCGGCCTCCGTCCCCTGGGCGACGATCACGTCCGCTCCGGCGTCGAGTGCGCGCCGCGCCTCCTCAAGGTCCGTGACCTGCACCATCAGCAGGACGCCCGCGTCACGCACCCGCGGCGCGAAGGGGGCGGGGTCCCCGAAGGAGAGCATCATCACCGTGGGGCCGTACGCCAGTGCCCGCTCGACGGTCTCGACATCGGCGGCCCAGGTCAGCAGGCCGACGCCCCAGGGGTGGGCGGTTCTCTCCTTGACGAGGGAGAGTTCACGGTCCAGCCAGCCGGGGCCCTCCCGTCCGCCACCGACCATGCCGAGCCCACCGGCACGGGAGACGGCCGCCGCCAACTCCCCGCCGGACACTCCGCCCATCGGCGCGAGCACGAGGGGGTGACGTACGGGGACAAGGTCGTGGAGAGCGGTGTGGAGTGACATCCGCTCAGCTTCCCCCGGTGCCGCGTCCGAGGAACAGGGGGCATGCGGCCAAAGGCACGCACCGGCCACGGGCGGCGGGCCGGGAGCCCGCGCCGGTCCATCCGGTTCCCGGGACGTGACGCCGTCGTCGCGGAAGGCTTGACGGGCCGGGCCGCCCGGCTGTTCCGCAACGGAAGGGGACCGTCCATGTCTGTTCCGAGCCTGCTCGCGGTGTACGCGCACCCGGACGACGAGTCACTGTCGTCGGGCGTGGACCGCGCACCTGTCCCGCGCGGGCGCGCCGATGCTCAGCGTCCCGGACGAGTGGATCAGTGCGACCGTCGATGTCGGGCCCTGGCTGGAGCAGAAGTGGGCGGCCGTCCTGGCGCACGACAGCGAACGGGAGCGGGGCGCCGCTCCGGGCTTCCTCGCCGCCCTCCCGGCGACCGTCCGTGAACGCATGCTGTCCACCGAGTTCTCCATCCGCCACGATCTTCGTCCGTCGATGACCGGTCTCGGCGAACTGCTGGCCTGACCCCCGTCAGCCTCGAATGCGCCCGGGACACCGCAGGAGGTGGTTCGGCGGACGTGTGCGCCGTTCGGCGGTCGAGGCCCCGCGGCAGGGCGGGCCCGGACCGTGTCCGGCGGGCCGGACCCGCCCTTCGGGCGCGCCCCGGGCAGTGCGGGGCAGGTCCCCTGGCACGACCTGCCCCACGGTCTTGGGTCAGCCCGTACGCGTGCCGCGGTATGCCACCGGGCCTTCGCCGGGGAACTGGGCGGTTCCCTGGAAGTTGCTGCCGCCGTCGAAGAACGTCACCGAGCCCTTCCCCGCGTCACCGCTCCAGGTGACCGTCGTCCCCGTCGCGGGAGCGCCGCTCTGGGGGACGACCTCGTTGCGGTTCACGATGCTGAGCTTGAGCGGCGCGTCCGGCTGCCAACCGCCGCCGCCCGTCTGGATCTCCGTGCTGTACGTCGCCATGAGCCCCTCCTTGATCCGTGGACGATCGGGTGCCTGTCACGCACCCTCACCATGACGTTCACCGCCCCTCAACTCATATAGTCCTACGATGTGTTGATTGCCACGGCAAACCACACTCGCGAGGGATTCGCACCGCACCCCGAAGGGGTAGGTTGACGAACGCCTCAACTCCGAGCACCCACCCAATTCCGAACGCAAATGTCCACCGCCCCGGGGAGAGCGCTCCTGCCGCAGAAGCATGACCCGGACAACACACCCCGGCAGCCCGCCACGACCTCACCCGCCCGGCCCCTTCCCCGTCTCCGCTCGACCCGGCCCCGCATGAACCGGCGCACAGGATCCGGCAGCGCCGGCGACGCCTCCGGCACCGGCTCCGGCCCAGGGGCGTCCAGTACGACGTTTCCCCTGTTCGCCGCCCTTCGTGGGATCATGTTTCCGCGTCCGGCCTGCGGCATATGTCTGTCGTGCCGCTGTCCGTGCCGGGCCCGACACCGTATCCGTACCGAAGGGGAGATGCACCGATGTTCGACGAGCTGAAGAACCTGAAGGAGAAGGCCGCCGAGGTCGCCGGGTCGCACGGGGAGGCCATCAGCGGGGGGCTGGAGAAGGTCGGCGAGCTGATCGACGACAAGACCGAGGGCAAGTACAGCGACAAGATCGACACCGGTGTCGAGAAGGCCCAGGAGTTCATCAAGCGGCTCGGCGAGTAACTCCTCCCCCACCACGGCGCCGGCGACGACGCGCTCGCCGGCCTCGCGGTTCTCCCGGCCGGACGGCGACCGCCGGCTTCCGGGAGAACCCCCGGGGCCCGTAGCACTCACTACCTGCTGCCGGTCATGGCCCCCGCTCACAGCACCGCGGTGCTCCCTCCTCCCCGCCCTTCCGGACTCACCACTCGGCGGCCAGGGCGGGAACGGCCGACGCGACCGGCGGCCAGGAGGCCCAGCCCCGTACGGGCGGTACCGCCACCGCTCGCCACCAGGGGCGGGGTGCGGGCGGGTCGGCCGGTTCGAAGGACTCGCCGGGTATCGGAGTGGCGAGGGTGGCGCCGGTCTCGTGGGCGGCGTAGAGGCTGCGTTCCCCCGGTTCCGCCCAGGGGTGCAGGGCCAGGTTGAAGGTGCCCCAGTGGATGGGCAGGACGACGCCGGTGGACGGGTCGTCCCGTTGCAGGCCGCGGTGGGCGCGCAGCCCCTGTTCCGGGGTCATGTGGACGTCCGGCCAGGCCCCCGGGTGCGGTGCGCCGCCCGTGTGGAGGACGGGCCGGAACTCGCTGTAGGCCCCTATCTGGATCATCGTCGCGTCGAACGGGCCGTAGCGGAGGCCGATGTCGGCGAAGCCGGGGAAGTAACCGGTGTCGCCGCTGTGGAAGACACGGTGCGCGGGGCCCGCGACGACCCAGGAGGCCCACAGGGTGTGCTGCGGGCCGCGCAGTCCGCGGCCGCAGAAGTGCTGGGCCGGTGTGGCGGTGAGGGTGAGGTCGCCGACGCGGGTGGACTCGTGCCAGTCCAGTTCGGTGATCCGGTCGGCGGCGACGCCCCAGAACTCCAGGTCGGCGCCGATGCCGAGGGGGACGACGAAGGCGGCGCCGGTGCGCGCGAGCCCCCGGACCGTGGACATGTCGAGATGGTCGTAGTGGTCGTGGGAGATCACCACGACGTCGACCGGGCCCAGTTCGGCCGGCGAGACCGGTACCGGGTGCATCCGCTTGGGTCCCGCCCAGGTGAACGGGGAGCAGCGTTCGCCCCAGACCGGGTCGAACAGCACCCGGAGGCCGTCGATCTCCGCGAGCACGCTGGAGTGGCCGAGCCAGGTGATCCGCAGTCCGGAGACGGGCGGGCGGCGCCAGTCGGCGGTCGGGCGGTGCAGCGGTATCGGGGCGACCGGCGCCCTGCGCAGTCGTGCCGCCCGGTGGAGATGCGCCCGCACCATCGGCAGGGCGCTGCCCCGGAAGTCCTCCCGTATCGGCACCGGATTGCGGAACTCGCCGTCGACGAACTGCGGTGATCTCCGCATCCTGGCGAGGCGCTCGCCCGCGGGCGCGGCGCCGAGGCTCGCGGGGCGCAGCGCGGCGAGCGGTGTGCGGCGGGGGCGGTATCCGGTCACGGCACCTCCTGTGGTCGGGGCAGTCGCGTAGGGAACGCACCGCGCGTGCGCCAGGTTCCGGAAGCGTGCGGCTTCCCTGCCGCCCGGTGGCGCCTCCTGCGTCTTCCGTTCCCGGCGGCCCGCCCCGGGCACGTTCCGGTCGGGGCGGACGGGCCGCGGGCTCAGCGTTCGGTGGTGAACTCCCAGACGGTGTGGTCCTCGACGGGCCGGTACCCCAGCCGCTGGTACAGGGCGTTGCTGGTGGGGTTGCCGAGGTCGGTGAAGAGGAGCAGCCGGGTCACTCCGGCGGCGAGGGCGCGCGCGGACAGGGCCGCGGTGACCGCACCGGCGTAACCGCGGCCGCGCAGGCCGGGCGGGGTGTAGACGGGGGCGATCCGGGCCGTCGCGGCGGGTGCCGGGGTGATGCCGGCCATCGCGACCGGCCGTCCGCCGGTCTCCCACAGCAGGAGACGACCGTGCGCGATCCGGTCGTCGACGTGCCGGGGGTCGCGGGGCGGTGCGGTGCCGGTGTCGTGGGCGAAGGCCGAGAACCAGGAGTGCAGGAGGCGCCGGTCGGCGGGGGTCGCGGCCCGTGCGCCACCCGGTGGCGCGGGGGTCGGCGGGGTCAGGTCGGCGAGCCGGTGGAGCCGGTGGTGTCCGGTGGCCCTCGTGCGGCCGCCGTGGTGGCGGCGCCATGCGGCGGTGAAGGCGGCGGCGGTCGCCCGGCGGGCGTTGACCCCGGGTACCGGGTGCCGCTCCCGGGCGAGGAGGGCGGCGAGCGCGTCCGCGGCGGCCCCCGGCATCGGGGAGAGCAGTACGGGCCGCGGCGGGGTCCAGACGAAGGCCCCGGTCACCGCCGCTCCGGGGTGCTCACGGCACCAGCCGAACAGCGGCGCACCGTCCCCGTAGGCGGCCGTGCCGGTCGTCCGCAGGGTGGCGGTCACCGTCGCCAGCAAGGTGTGTTCGACGGGCCGGTCCGCCAGGAAGCCGCCCGTGGCGGCGTCGAAAGCGTCGAGGTCGCCGGTCGTGGTCCAGTCCATGGTGCAGCCTGCCGCGCGGCGGGGCGGCGGCGCAGCGGGTTTTCCGGGCGGGCCGTCCCCGGGTACGGCGTCGAGTTGCCCGGTCGGCACGGCGAAACGTGCTTTCTCGGACATCCTCCGTCTCCCGCGGGTCACGCCCGTCACTGACGCCCCGTCGGTGCGATGACCTGCGTCTAGACTCCCGGCTGCGGACGTACCCCTTCCGCACACCGTCTCACCGGCAAAGGACGCAAGGACACCTGTGACACTTCAGCGGGAAACCCCGTCGTACGACGTGCTCGTCGTCGGCGGGTCGGGTGTGGACACCGTGGTGCGGGTCGGGGCGCTGCCCGTGCCCGCCGCCGACTCCTTCGCGGTCCCCCCGGTCCGCGAGTACGCCGGTCACACCGGGCTCGGCGTGGCGCTGGGCTGCGCCGCCCTCGGGCTCGCCACCGGCTTCGTGGACTTCGTCGGGGACGACCACCCGGGCACCCTCGTCCGCGAGCGGCTGGCCGGCAGCGGCGTGGACTTCCGGCCTCTGGTCTCCCCGCACGGCACCCGGCGCGCGGTCAATCTCGTCGCGCCGGACGGCCGCCGGACGTCCTTCCACGACGCCCGGGACCCGTTGGACCTGCGGATGCCCGCGGAGCACTATCTCCCGGCCCTGCGCCGTGCGCGGCACGTCCATCTGACGATCACGCACTTCGCGCGTTTCCTGTACGACGACATCGCGGCGCTGGGCCTGCCGGTCTCCACGGACCTGCACGACTGGGACGGGCTGGACGAGCACCACCGAGACTTCGCGCTCCGCTCCGACCTGGTGTTCCTGAGCACGGCCGGGGCGGGTGAGCGCATAGGGGCGGTGATGCGGGAGATCCTGCGCGAGGGCCGCGCCCATGCGGTGGTGGCCACGGCGGGTGCCGGCGGCGCCTATCTCCTCACCCCCGACGACCGTACGCCGCGGCATGTCCCGGCGGCCGCGCCACCGGGCCCCGTCGTCGACACCAACGGCGCCGGGGACGCGTTCACCTCCGGTTTCCTCCAGGGACTGCTGGCCGGTCAGGGGCTGGAGGAGTGTGCGCGGCGGGGCACCGTCGCGGGGGCGTACGCCTGTACCGCGCGGGGCACCCACACCGCGCTGATCGGGCGGGACGCGCTGGACGCGTCCTTGGAGCCCGCGGGTCAGTCCTTGCGGCCCACCGCCCCGTAGAAGATGGTGTTGTTGAGTTCCTCCGGGTCGGGCACCTCGCCGTCGGGCCGCCACAGCGGTACCCGGACGACGCCCGGTTCCAGCGGGGTGAACGGCCCGAGGAGCGGGCCGATCTCCGCCTTGTTCCGGAGGTTGAGGGTGGCGGTGGCGTTCTTGTAGACGTTGACGACGTCGTCGCGGGCCGCCACGTCGGTGCGGCCCTGCGGGTACCCCTCGTAGGGCTCGCCGGTGGCGTGCGAGAGGACGAGGTGGCTGCCGGCGGGCAGGGCGTCGCCGAGGGCCGCGATGATGCCGGCGGGGTCCTCGTCGTCCCGGACGAAGTGCAGGACGGCGATGAGCAGGACGGCCACCGGGCGGTCGAAGTCGATGAGGTCGCGGACGACCGGGTGGTCGAGGATCGCCTTGGGGTCGCGGACGTCGCCGAGGACGAAGCCGGTGTCGGCGGTGGCGGTGAGCAGCGCCCCGGCGTGGGTGGCGACGATCGGGTCGTTGTCGACGTAGACGACGCGGGTGTCCGGGGCCGCGGCGCGGGCCACCTCGTGGGTGTTGGGCGAGGTGGGGATGCCGGTGCCGATGTCGATGATCTGGCGGACGCCGCTGTCGGCAAGGGCGCGCACGGCGCGGGCCAGGAAGGCGCGGTTGGCGCGGGCGCTGAGCCGGACCTGGGGGTGGGCCCCGATGACGCGGTCGGCGGCGGTCCGGTCGACCTCGTAGTTGTCGCGGCCGCCGAGGTAGTAGTCGTACATCCGGGCCGGGTGCGGGCGGCTGGTGTCGATCTGTTCGGCGGTGAAGCCGGCGCGGGCGATGCCCTCGGGTATCCGGGGGGTGAGCGGGCCCTCGGGGATGTGCTGGTCGGTCATGCCGTCCTCCGTCCGGTGTGGCAGGCCGGTGCCGCGGTGAGCAGGAAGTCGGCGGCGCCGGCCTTGGCGCCCTCGATGAAGCTGACGATCTCGCGGTGGGTGTAGATCAGCGCGGGTCCGTCGGGGTCGGTGGACTGGCGCAGCGCCACCCGTCCGTCCGTCAGCCGCATGGCCTCGACGCATTCGCCGCCGTTGCCGCCGCTCCACGGCTTGTGCCAGCCCTCGCTGCCCAGTTCCCTGGCGGGCATGCCGTTGTAGATGCGTATGCGATCCATGGTTCAGATCTCCTTGCGAAAGCCGTCCAGAACGGCCTCGGTGGTGTGTGCCGGCGCGGCCTGCGCACACATCCGGTCCAGGGCCTCCAGGAACTGCGAGACATCGTTGCGCTGGTCGAAGTACACGGCTCCGACGAGGCTCTCCGCGTACGCGATGTCCGGGAGTTCCGGAATCGGGAAGCGGAAGATGTGGAACGGCCCGTACATCGCGGGGTGCGGTCCCGCGGCGAACGGCATGATCTGGAGCCGGACGTTGGGCAGTGCGGTGGCCTCGGCCAGCCGGTCGATCTGCCGGCGCATCACCTCGGGGCCGCCGATGGGGCGGCGCAGCACGGTCTCGTCCATGACCACCCACAGCGTCGGCGCGTTCTCGCGGGTGAGCAGCGCCTGGCGTTCCCTCCGCAGGGCGACGGCGCGGTCGATGTCCGCGGCGGGCGCGTGGGGCATGCCGGCGCGCAGCACGGCGCGGGCGTAGTCCTCGGTCTGGAGCAGTCCGGGGACGTAGTGCGGCTGGTAGCCGCGGATGAGCTGGGCCTCCGACTCCAGGCTGACGTAGGCGCTGAACCAGTCGGGGAGCACATCGCGGAAGCGGTGCCACCAGCCGGGGCGGTTGGCCTCGCGGGCCAGGGAGAGGAAGCTCTCGGTCTCGCCGCGGTCGGCGACGCCATAGGTGGCCAGCAGCTTCTCGACGTACGGGATCTTCAGGCCGACCTCGGCCTTTTCCATGCGGCGTATCGTCGCGTGGGTGACGTCGAGGGCCGCGGCGGCCTGTTCGTAGCTGAGTCCGGCTTTCTCGCGCAGGTCCTGGAGTCGCTTTCCGAGCACCACCCGCAGGACGGTCGGCGCCCCGCCCGACCGTGCATCCGCCACGTCTGATCCCTCCCCAACCGGCTCTGGTGGTCAGCAGTGTGTCATGACGTCAGCGAGCGGCAACAGACTGCACATACGATTCTGTAATTTGCAGACTGATCCTTGCCATCAGTGACCGACATCGCACATAGTTGCGGTGTGGCTTCCTCCAACAACGCTCCTTCGTTAGGGCGCTGTGGCGGCGTTGTCGCCCCGGTCCCGCAGGACGCGTTCCACCTGCCGGCGCACCGCGCCTCCGTTTCCGAGGCGCGCGGGCGCGTCACCGCGCTGCTGCGCGCGTGGGGCGCGGACGAACAGGTCCGCGACGACGTGGAGCTGGTGGTGTCCGAGCTGTTCACCAACGCGCTCCGGCACACCGACAGCGAGAAGGTCGGCTGCGCCCTGACGCTGCTCGGGGGGTACATCCGGATAGCGGTCACGGACCAGGGCGGCCGGAATCCCTCGGCGCCGCACGTCCAGCCCGGCAGTGTGGACAAGGAGTGCGGACGGGGCCTGTTCCTCGTCGGCGCGCTGTCCGAGAACTGGGGGTGCCATCCGGACGACACCGGCCTCGGCCAGGTGGTGTGGGCCGATCTGCCGTATGCCCGGAGGACCGGGGCGTGCCCCTACGGGAACCGGACGGCCTGACCGGCGGGTACGCGCGCGCTCGGGTCGCGGGTACGCGCGGGCCCCGGTCCCCGCGGGTGCGGAGCCGGGGCCGTGGGTGGCGCGGGTTACAGCGGGAGCAGGTCGGGGCGCTTGGGCTCGACGTGGTCGCCGGAGGACTCGCCGCGCAGTCGCCGGCCGATCCAGGGGACGAGGTGTTCCCGGGCCCAGTGGATGGTGTCGCGCCGGGCCTCGGCGGCCGACCGCTCGGCCTCCGGGGGCCAGGGCTGGTCGGGGTCGGTCGGTACGTCCAGCCCGAGGACCTGCGCGGCGCGCAGCGCGACGCGGGTGTGCCCGTCGGCGGAGAGGTGCAGCCGGTCCTCGCTCCAGGCGCGCCGGTCCTGCACGGACCGCAGGGACCACAGGTCGAGGACCCGGCACTCGTGCCGGTCGGCGATGGCCCGCACATGCGCGGTGTATGTCGCGATCTTGCCACGCAGATGCTTGAGGACGGGGATGTCGCGGGTGTCGAAGCCGGTGCACAGCACCACCGTGCCCACCGAGGAGCGCAGGGCCGCGACCGCCGCCTCGTAGCGTTCGGCGACATCGTCGGGGTCCGAGCCCGGACGGAGGATGTCGTTGCCGCCGGCGCAGAAGGTCACCAGGTCGGGGGCCAGGTCCCTGGCCCGGGGCACCTGCTCCTCGATGATCTGGTCCAGGAGGCGGCCGCGCACGGCGAGGTTGGCGTAGCGGAACTCCCCGGCGGGGCACTGGTCCGAGAGGAGGACCGCGAGCCGGTCGGCCCAACCGATGTACGCCCCGTCACGGCCGGGATCGCCGACCCCCTCGGTGAAGCTGTCCCCGACGGCTGCGTACGACCCGATGACGCCGTTCCCGGCGCCGCTGCTGATGTTCTTCGAATCGTCTGCCACGTCAGGACATCCTTCCCTCCCGGAAGTGACCTACGCCACCGTAACCAGGGGTTGACGAGCGGTGATTAACACCACTTGGTCAAATTCTTGCCAAGTTGGAATACGATCGCTTGCCTTTATGACTGTCTTCGTTCGATCGGTGCCCCTTGGCGAACGCGGTCCGGCACCTCACCCTGATCCTGCCGAACCCCGGTGCCGTATCGTCGAAGACGGCCCCGCCCCGCCGGCGAACCGTGCCGGCCGCCGACCCCGAGGAGCGCCCGTGACGCAGACGCCGCAGGTTCCACAGGCCGCCGAGCCGCAGCTCGCGCGGGTGCGCAACTTCCGGGACGTGGGCGGACTGCCGACCGTGGACGGACGGCGGGTGCGGCAGGGGCGGCTGTTCCGCAGCGGCCACCTCGCCCACGCCACGGAGGCGGACGCGGCCTTCCTCGGCGGCCTCGGACTGCACACGATCTTCGACTTCCGCAACGCGGCGGACATCCGGCTCGAAGGCCCGGACGTCACCCTCCCCGGCGTCCGCAATGTGAACATCCCGCTGACCGACCCGGCCGACGGCGCGGAGTTCTGGGTGATGGTCCGCGACGGCGCGCTCGACCAGCTGCGGGCGGCGCTCGGCGACGGCCGGGGCGCGGCCCGTATGACCTCCACCTACCGGCACATCGTCACCACCCGTACCGAGGACCACAGCCGGGTGCTGCACGCCCTGGCCGAGGAGAGCGTGCCCGCGCTGATGCACTGCGCGGCCGGCAAGGACCGCGCCGGGCTGTCCGTCGCCGTGACCCTGCTGGCCGTCGGCGTGGAACGGGACGCCATCGAGGCCGACTACCTCAAGTCCGACGACCCGAACCGGCGCTACCGCATCCAGCGCTCGGACAGCGCGGCCGACGGCATGTCCCCCGAGGTCATGGAGCTGCTGTCACCGCTGTTCGGGGCGCGCGCCGAGTACCTGGCGGCCGCCTTCGGCGCGATCGAGGAGACCTGGGGCTCCACCGAGACCTATCTGGCCGAGGGCCTGCGCCTCACCCCCGCCGTCCGCGAGCGGCTGCGGGAGCGGCTGCTGACCGACTGACGCCCGGCACCGGACAGCGGCGGGGGGGCCACCGCTCCCCCGCCGCCGTCCGCGCCCGTCAGCGGTTCGCCACCGCCTGCTTGACCAGCGTCCGCCCGAAGTCCCACAGCAGTCCGCCGCCGTTGTGCGCGTCGTCCATCACGGCCGTGAACGCCTCGACGAACCGGTCCACCTCGCGTTCCCCGATGATCAGCGGCGGGATCAGCTTGATGACCTCCAGATGGTCACCGGAGACCTGGGTGAGGATGCGGTGCCGCTGGAGCAGCGGCACCACCACCATCTGCGCGAACAGGCCCTTGCGCGCGGCCTGGAGCATCGTCCAGCGGCCGCGCAGCGTCAGCGAGCGGGGGCGGCCGAACTCGATGCCGATCATCAGGCCGCGGCCGCGGACGTCGTGCAGCAGCTCGTACTTCTCGGTGAGCGCGGCGAGACGGCCGCGCAGCAGGTCCCCGGTGCGCCGCGCGTTGTCGGTGATCCGCTCGTCCTCCATCACCGCGAGGACCGCCAGGCCCGCCGCCATCGCCTGGGCATTGGAGCCGAAGCTCGCGGAGTGCACCAGCACCCGGTCCATCGACGAGTAGACCTTCTTGAAGATCCAGTCCTTGCCGAGGGTCGCGCCGACCGGCACAAAGCCACCGGACAGCGCCTTGGCGACACAGACCAGATCCGGCTCGACGCCCGCCTCGTGCTGGTAGGCGAAGAAGTCGCCGGTGCGGCCGAGGCCGGTCTGGACCTCGTCGGCGATCAGCAGGGCCTTGTGGCGGTGCAGCAGCTCCTGGGCGGCGCGCAGGAACCCGGGCGGAGCGGGGTGGACGCCCTTGCCCTGGATCGGCTCGACGACGAACGCCGCGACATCGCCGCGGGCCAGCTCCCGTTCCAGCGCCGCCAGATCGCCCAGCGCGATCGCGGTGTCCGGGAGCAGCGGCGCGAACCCGTCGCGGAAGCCGTCCTCGCCGTTGACCGAGAGCGATCCCGTGGTCAGGCCGTGGAAGGCGTGGGAGCAGTACAGGACGCGGGGCCTGCCGGTCGCGTAGCGGGCGAACTTCAGGGCCGTCTCCACGGCCTCGGTGCCGCTGTTGCCGAAGAACACCCGGTCCAGGTGGGGTGCGTGGGCCAGCAGTTTCTCGGCGAGCAGGCCGGGCAGCGGGGCGCAGTCGAAACGGGTGAGGTCGGGCAGACCGGCGTCCAGTACGTCGTGCAGCGCCTGCCGGACGACGGGATGGTTCCGGCCCAGGCCCATCACCCCGAAGCCGGCGAGCATGTCGAGGTAGTCGCGGCCCTCCGCGTCCCAGAAGTAGGCGCCCTCGGCCCATTCGTAGACCTTGTCGAAGCCGATGGTGTGCAGCATCCGCGGGAGCTGGTGGTTGAGGTACCGGGCGTGCAGCTCGTAGCGTTCGCCGCCGCGGGCGGCCAGCAGCCCCGCGAGGTCGAATCCGGTCACCGGGTGGTCTCCTTCCGCGTCAGCGCGGCGCCGAGCCGGCCGGCGATCTCGGCCGGGGTGAGCCGGAGATCGGCCAGCAGCTCACCGCGGGTGGCGTGCGGCGGGAACTCCTCGGGGACGCCGAAGGTCCGCAGCGGCACATACGTCTCCGCGTCGCGCAGTGCCTGGCCGACCGCCGCGCCGACGCCGCCCGCGCGGACGCCGTCCTCGACGACGGCGGTCATCCGGTGCCCGGCGGCGAGACGGACGACGGCGTCGTCGACGGGCCGCACCCAGCGCGGGTCGACGACCGTGACGCCGATGCCGCGGGCCTCCAGCAGCTCGGCGGCCCGCAGGCAGACCGGCGCCATCACGCCCACCGAGACCAGCAGCACATCGGGGCGGCCGGTGCGGCGCAGGACGTCGGTACCGCCGACCCGGTCCACCGCGGGGACGGGCGCGCCGGCGGACTCCTTGGGGTAGCGCAGCACGGTCGGCGCGTCGTCCACGTCGACGGCCTCGCGCAGCTGGGCGCGGAGCTGGTCGGCGTCGCGCGGCGCGGCGATCCGCAGGCCGGGGACGAGGCCCAGCACCGACAGGTCCCACACGCCGTTGTGGGAGGGGCCGTCGGTGCCGGTGATGCCGGCCCGGTCG
>NZ_JCANQV010000132.1:0-16230 GCF_059553635.1 Candidatus Streptomyces philanthi | reverse complement strand
AGTACCTGGAGCGGCGGGCTTGCGCGGGGCGGCGGCCGGCGCGGGCGCGGGCGCCGCCGCCTCGCTCATCCGCTGCCGCCGCTCCAGGTACTCGTCGAGACCGCGCGGCAGCATCCGCAGCGCGGCGTCGCCGAGCAGCGCGAAGACGCGGTCGGTGGTGCGCTCGACGAAGTACCGGTCGTGGCTGATGACGATCATCGAGCCGGGCCAGCCGTCGAGCAGGTCCTCCAGCTGGGTCAGCGTCTCGATGTCGAGGTCGTTGGTGGGCTCGTCGAGGAAGAGGACGTTCGGTTCGTCCATCAGCAGCCGCAGGATCTGGAGCCGCCGGCGCTCACCGCCGGAGAGGTCGCCGACCGGTGTCCACTGCTTCTCCTTGGTGAAGCCGAACTTCTCGCACAGCTGCCCCGCCGTCATCTCCCGTCCCTTGCCGAGATCGACGCGTTCCCGCACCCGCTGCACGGCCTCCAGCACCCGCCAGGTCGGGTCGAGTTCGGCGACCTCCTGCGAGAGATATGCCAGCTTGACGGTCTTGCCGACGACGATCCGGCCGGCCGCGGGCTGCCGCTCGCCCTCCGTACGCGCCGCCTCGGCCAGCGCCCGCAGCAGCGAGGTCTTGCCCGCGCCGTTGACGCCGACCAGACCGATGCGGTCGCCGGGGCCGAGCTGCCAGGTCAGATGCTTGAGCAGCAGCTTGGAACCGGCCTGGACGGTCACGTCCTCCAGGTCGAAGACGGTCTTGCCCAGCCGCGAACTCGCGAACTTCATCAGCTCGGCGGTGTCGCGCGGCGGCGGCACGTCCGCGATCAGCTCGTTGGCGGCCTCGATCCGGAACCGGGGCTTGCTGGTGCGCGCCGGGGCGCCGCGCCGCAGCCACGCCAGCTCCTTGCGCATCAGGTTCTGCCGCTTGGCCTCCTCGGTCGCGGCGATGCGCTCCCGCTCGGCGCGGGCGAAGACGTAGTCGCTGTAGCCGCCCTCGTACTCGTAGACGGTGCCGCGCTGCACGTCCCACATCCGGGTGCAGACCTGGTCGAGGAACCAGCGGTCGTGGGTGACGACCACCAGCGCCGAGCGGCGGGCCCTCAGGTGGCCGGCGAGCCAGGAGATGCCCTCGACGTCGAGGTGGTTGGTGGGCTCGTCGAGGACGATCAGGTCCTGTTCGGCGATCAGCAGCTTGGCCAGCGCGATCCGCCGGCGCTCGCCACCGGACAGCGGGCCGATGACGGTGTCCAGGCCCTGCCCGAATCCCGGCAGGTCCAGCCCGCCGAACAGCCCGGTCAGCACATCGCGGATCTTGGCGTTGCCCGCCCACTCGTGGTCGGCGAGGTCGCCGATGACCTCCTGCCGGACGGTGGCGGCCGGGTCCAGGGAGTCGTGCTGGGTCAGCACACCGAGCCGCAGGTCCCCGGAGTGGGTGACCCGCCCGCCGTCCGCCTCCTCCAGCTTGGCGAGAATCCGGATCAGGGTGGTCTTACCGTCCCCGTTGCGCCCGACGACGCCGATCCGGTCCCCCTCGTTGACGCCGAGCGAGACACCGTCGAGCAGGGCACGGGTCCCGTACACCTTGCCCACGGCTTCCAGATTGACGAGATTGACGGCCATCTCACTCCTGCGCTTCGCCTCGATCGACGTTCCCAGCGTAATCGGCGCGCGGAGGGCCTTCCGCCGGGGACGGAGACCGCCACCTGGCTCCCCCTCCTGTCGCTCTCGTCGCTCCCGTCACCTGAGTACCTGGCGCATCTCACGTAGGTATCCGTCCCCAGGCCCCCGCCGGACCGCGTGCATAGCGTTCTCCCCATGAACGACGCACCGCCCCGGGCCACCCCCACCACGCCCGACGACGGCCCGACCACCGGCGAGGTGCTGGGCCGGATCGCCCTCGGCATCCTCCTGCTCGGCTTCGCCGCGGCCACCGCACTGTTCGCCCCGTTCCTGGCCATGGCGAGCGACAACTGCTTCGAGGGCGACACCCGGACCATCTGCACCGCCACCGGCCAGCAGATCGTGGGCTACGTCCCCTGGGGCGCCGCCCTGATCTCCGCGGTCCTCATCGTGGCCGGCGTGGGCAACCGCCGCCCCTCGGGCGCGGTGTGCCTGTTCCTCGCCGCCTGCCTGCCCGCCCTGGCGTGGCTGGTGGCGCTGGGGATCGCGGGGGCGTGACGCGGTCGCGACACGGTCACTCTTTGTGATGACGTGATGTGATTCTGGCCGCTACCGTGGACGAGCAGGCCAAAGAATCCCACCCATGGGAGGAACCATGACCGCCGAATTCGTCGAGCAGCATCACTGGCCGATGCCCCCGCTGGACGGGTACACGGTGGACGACCTGTTCACACTGCCAGATCTCCCGCCGCACACCGAACTGCTCGACGGGAGCCTGATCTTCGTGAGTCCGCAGCGCAGCTTCCACGCCGACATGGTCGACCTGTTGATCCATGGCCTGCGGCAGAGTCGGCCGACCGAGTTCAAGGTCAAGCGCGAGATGACCATCGTCCTCGACAAACGCAACGGTCCCGAGCCGGACGTGAGCGTGATCCGTGCAGAGGCGATCACCGGGCAGCACCAGACGAGATACCAGGCCAGGGATGTCCTCCTCGCCATCGAGGTCGTTTCCCCGGAGTCGGAGTCCCGCGACCGCACGACCAAACCGCAGAAATACGCAGCGGCCGGCATCCCGCACTTCTGGCGCGTCGAGCAGAACGACCCCGACAGCCCGCCCGTCATCCACGTTTACGAACTCGACCCGATCACCAAGGCGTACGTGCACATGGGCATCCACCGCGACCGGATCAAGGTCGACAAGCCCTACGCCATCGACATCGCCATCGACCTGACCGCGATCGACGCGCTGTAGGGCGCCTCCGGGTCCCTCCA
This sequence comes from Candidatus Streptomyces philanthi, assembly GCF_059553635.1. Lineage (NCBI taxonomy): Bacteria > Bacillati > Actinomycetota > Actinomycetes > Kitasatosporales > Streptomycetaceae > Streptomyces > Candidatus Streptomyces philanthi. The sequence continues at coordinate 13,359 of NZ_JCANQV010000132.1, read as the reverse complement.
GGGTGGTCGTTTAGAGTCCCCGCCATGACGGGCGAGCAGGGTGGGGCAGTGGCGGCGGAGTACGCGTGCGTGCCGGGGCCGGGCGGGAAGCCGGTGGATGTGTATCGGCCGGTGGGGGCGGACGGGGTACTGCCCGTGGTGCTGTTGTGGCACGGGGTCGGCCCCGATGAGCGGGATGTGCTGGGGCCGTTGGCGCAGGCGGTGGCGGGGCGCGGGGTGTGGGTGATGGTGCCCGATTGGCGGTCGGACGCGGCGGACGGTGGGCGGGCGCATCTGCTGGAGTCGCTGGCCTTCGCGCGTGGGGCGGCGGGGGACGGAGGACCGTTCGTGCTCGCCGGGTGGTCGGCGGGAGCGACCGCCGCGCTGGGCGTCGCGCTGCGGCCCGATGTGGTGGGCGGGTGGCGGCCGGACGCGGTGGTGGGTGTGGCGGGGCGGTACGAGCTTCCGGCCCGCACCACCAGTGTCCCGCCGCTGGACGATGTGGCGGCGGGCCGGTTGCCGTGCGCCCCGGTCCGGCTCGTCCACGGCACCCGCGACACCGTCGTGGACCCCGAGTGCTCCCGCGGCTTCGCCGCCGCTCTGCGCGCGGCCGGTGCCCCGGTGACGCTTCAAGAGCCCGTCACCGACCACGCGGGCGTGATCATGACGGAGTACGACCCGGTGGCCGATCGTTGCCGCCCGACCACGGCGGAACACGCGCTGCGGGCCGGGGAACTGGTCGCGGGGGTACTGGCTGCCGGGTGACGGGGCGGGCTCGCCGCCGGCGCTCGCCCGCCGTCGGCCCTCATTCCACCGCGAAGGCCGACACCCCGCTCAACGCCCGTGCGAATCCCCGCCCTTGACGGCCGAGACGAACGACGCCCACCCGGCGGCCGGGAAGACCAGTACCGGACCGTCCGGGTGCTTGCTGTCGCGGACGGGGACGATGCCGGGCAGGCCGTCCGCCACCTCGACGCATTCGCCGCCGGTGCCGTTGCTGTGGCTGCTCTTGCGCCAAAGGGCGGCTCCGGGGAAGCCCTCGCCGACCTCGACGCAGTCGCCGCCGGTGCCGTTGCTGTAGCTGCTCTTGCGCCACGCGACGCTACTCAGGTCGAGTGCTGTGCTTGCCATTTCGGAAGTCCTCTGCCGCTGTCTCGATCATGGACAGAGACGCCGCGGGCGACAGTGCGGCGGCCCTGAGCAGATCGTACGACTCCCGGTACTGCCTCACGAGCGGTGGATAGTCGATGAGTTGGCCGCTGTGCAGGCTCTCGACGTACACGACGGGAGGAGCGTCCGCGAAGGTCATGATCCTCGTCATGCCCATCATGAAGGGATGGGTAGCGCTGGTTTCCGGGACGATCTGCAGAATGGAATGTGTGGCCCTGATGACCTTCGCGATATGGTCCAGCAGTTCCACCAACTGCTCGCCCGCAAGCACCGGTCGACGGATCAGCGATTCGTCGACGATTGCCCAGAACTTCGGTGGGTTCCCCGAGTCGAAGAGTGCCGCCCGTCCCATCCGGGCATTCACCTTCGTCTCCACTTCCTCGTCCGAGGCACGCGGCATAGCGGCCCGCACAACCGTCCGCGTATACGCCGGTGTCTGGAGCAGGCCGGGGACCAGCATCGGCGCCCAGTCCTCGATCGTCTCCGCGCACTGCTCCATCTCCAGCGCGTCCGCGAAGTACTCCGCGTGCCCGGACTTGCGGGCCATTCGCACCGCTTCACAGCGGCGCTCGAAAAAGCCGTTGGTGTTGAGCTTCTTGTCGATGTGAATGGCCAGGTGTAGGGGCATGCTGCGCTCACCGCGCTCGATCTGGCTGAGCAAGGAGATGCCGTGGAAGCTGCCTTCCGCAAGCTGTTCCAGGGTGAAGCCCGCATGTTCCCTGAGATAGCGCATTTCCGCGCCGTAGAAGCAGGGAACGCTGGCTGAGGGATCGGTGTCCTTGCGAGGAGGCATGACTCACCACCGCTGTTTGCCGGTTGTCCGGTACAACCCGATTCCTCGGCACGGTACGCCGCGACAATGCCGCTGTGTGAGCGGTCCGTCACTCTTCACGCATAAGGGTGGCCCCGGGCACGGGGCCCGCCGCGGTGCGGGCCGTGCGGCAGGTGCCCGAGGCGCGGAGGGCGGCGGCGATACGGGCGGCCCGCTCCGCGTCGGCCGCGAGGAAAGCGGTGGTCGGGCCGGAGCCGGAGACCAGGGCGGCCAGGGCGCCCGCGGCGGTGCCGGCGTCCAGGGTGGCGGCCAGGGAGGGGCGCAGGGAGAGGGCGGCGGGCTGGAGGTCGTTGGCGAGGACGGCGGCGAGGGCGGCGCTGTCGCCGGATGCGAGGGCGGCGAGCAGGGCGGGGGACGGTTCGGGGGCGGGGACGTCGGTGCCCTCCGTCAGCCGGTCGAACTCGCGGTAGACGGCCGGGGTGGACAGGCCGCCGTCGGCGACGGCGAAGACCCAGTGGAAGGTTCCGCCGACGGGGAGCGGGGTGAGGAGTTCGCCCCGGCCGCGGCCCAGGGCCGCGCCGCCGACCAGGCTGAACGGTACGTCGCTGCCCAACTCCGCGCAGATGTCGAGGAGTTCGTCGCGAGTGGCGCCGGTCTTCCAGAGGGCGTCGCAGGCGAGCAGGGCGCCCGCGGCGTCGGCGCTGCCGCCCGCCATACCGCCGGCGACGGGGATGTCCTTGGCGATGTGCAGGTGGACGCGGGGCTCGATGCCGTGGCGGGCGGCGAGGAGTTCGGCGGCGCGGGCGGCGAGGTTCGTCCGGTCCAGCGGTACGCGGTCGGTGTCGTTGCCCTCGGCGGTGATCCGCAGGGTGTCGGCGGGGGTGGCGGTGACCTCGTCGTACAGGCCGACGGCGAGGAAGACGTTGGCGAGGTCGTGGAAGCCGTCGGGGCGGGCGGCGCCCACCGCGAGCTGGACGTTGACCTTGGCCGGCACCCGGACGGTGACCGCTGCGTTCATGCCTTCTCTCCCCCGGTTCCTGCTGCGTTCCGGTGCTCGGCGATGCGGGCGAACTCCTCGACGGTCAGGGCCTCGCCGCGGGCCTGCGGCGAGATCCCGGCGGCGACCAGGGCGGCCTCCGCGGCGGCGGCCGAGCCCGCCCAGCCGGCCAGCGCGGCCCGCAGCGTCTTGCGGCGCTGGGCGAACGCGGCGTCGACCACGGCGAAGACCTCGTCGCGGGTGGCGGTGGTGGCCACGGGCCGCTCGCGGCGGACGAGTTCGACCAGGCCGGAGTCGACGTTGGGCGCGGGCCAGAAGACATTGCGGCCGATGGCGCCGGCCCGCTTGACCTCGGCGTACCAGTTGGCCTTGACGGACGGGACGCCGTAGACCTTGTTGCCGGGGCGGGCGGCGAGCCGGTCGGCGACCTCGGACTGGACCATGACGAGGGTGCGCTCGATGGTCGGGAAGGTCGCGAGCATGTGCAGCAGGACGGGCACCGCGACGTTGTAGGGGAGGTTGGCGACGAGCGCGGTGGGCGGCGGGCCGGGCAGCTCGGTGACGTGCATCGCGTCGCTGTGGACCAGCGCGAAGCGGTCGGCGCGCTCCGGCATCCGGGCGGCGACGGTGGACGGCAGGGCGGCCGCGAGGACGTCGTCGATCTCGACGGCGGTGACCCGGTCGGCGGCCTCCAGCAGCGCGAGGGTCAGCGACCCGAGGCCCGGTCCGACCTCCACGACCACGTCGTCGGGACGCACCTCGGCGGCGCGGACGATCCGGCGGACGGTGTTGGCGTCGATGACGAAGTTCTGGCCGCGCTGCTTGGTGGGACGTACCCCCAGCGCGGCGGCCAGTTCCCGGACGTCGGCGGGGCCGAGAAGGGGGCCGCCCTCTTCATGCGTGCTGCTCTTGCTCACCGGTGCAGCTTACGGGGGCGGCACCGCGCACCCCGCATCCCGCCCGTCTCAGTACCCGAAGGCCCGTGCCGTGTTCGCGGCGACGGCGGTGGCCAGCGCGTCCTCCGTCATGCCCTTGACCTCGGCCATCGCCCGGAGGGTGACGGGGATGAGGTAGGGGGCGTTGGGGCGGCCGCGGTAGGGGGCGGGGGTCAGGAACGGCGCGTCGGTCTCGACGAGGACCAGCTCGGGCGGGGCGACGGCAAGGGCCTCGCGCAGCGGCCGGGCGTTCTTGAAGGTGACGTTGCCGGCGAAGGAGAGGAACCAGCCCGCCTCCGCGCAGACCTCCGCCATCGCGGCGTCGCCGGAGAAGCAGTGGAAGACGACGCGGTCGGGGGCGCCCTCCTCGCGCAGGACGCGCAGTACGTCGTCGTGGGCCTCGCGGTCGTGGATGACCAGGGTCTTGCCGTGCCGCTTGGCGATCTCGATGTGGGCGCGGAAGGACCGCTCCTGGGCGGCCATGCCCTCGGGCCCGGTACGGAAGTAATCGAGGCCGGTCTCGCCGACGCCGCGGACGTACGGGAGAGCGGCGAGCGCGTCGATGCCGTCGAGGGCCGCGTCGAGCGCGCCGTCCCCGCCGGGCGCGCGGGCGCCCTGCCGGGACCAGCCGTCGGGGTCGCCGTGGACGATCCGGGGTGCCTCGTTGGGGTGGAGGGCGACGGCGGCGTGCACCGGCTCGTGGGCGGCGGCGGTCTCGGCGGCCCAGCGGGAGCCGGCGAGGTCGCAGCCGACCTGGACGACGGTGGTGACGCCGACGGAAGCGGCCTTGGCCAGGGCCTCCTCGACGGTGCCGGACTGCATGTCGAGGTGGGTGTGCGAGTCGGCGACGGGGACCCGCAGCGGCTCGGGCAGCGGCGGCGGCGCGTCCTTGTCGGACGTCGGGGACGGGGTCTGGGCGTGCTGGGCCATGGCCGCGATCCTACGAGGACCGCGGCCGGCGGCTCCTGCCCGGCCGCCCCGCGGCCGCCGGGGCTCAGGTGTGACTGTCGTGGTGCTGGAAGGGGTGCAGCAGGTCGGAGAGGTGGAAGTGGTGGCGTACGGGCGTGCCGTCGCCGTCCCCGTTCCCGTTCGTGCGGGGCTTGGCGGCCGCGGGGCGGGGCCGGTGCATGCGTTCCACGGCGTCCGACACCTTCGAGACCTGCCCGGCGCGCATGATGCGCACCACGGTGCTGCCGCAGCCGGTGCAGCCGGGGTGGGTCAGCGGGGACGGGACGCGCTGTCCGTCCGCGTAGTAGACGGCGCGGGTGGTGCCGGTGGCGTCCACCGCGTGTCGTATTTCGTACGCCTGTTCCCAGCCATGGCCGCATTGCATGCAGGCGAAGGCGTACGCCTCGTGGACCACCGGGTCGCGATCGACGCGCCCGGTGGTGGTGGTCCTGGTGCCGGTCCCGGCAAGCTCACTCATGCCGCACCCCCGCTGTTCCCGCGGCATGCCCGCCGCGGGTCGGTCCGCTCGCTGCACGTGCTCATTCGCGCTCCTCTTGTCCGCAGGACAAGGTGTCCGGGGACCGTTCGGCCCCTTGTCCAGTGGACGCCTTTCCGGACCGCGGCGCAGCAGGGGTTCTTACCTGTTGGCGGAGATTTGGCGGAACGCAGGGGAAAGGCCCCTTCGGGCGCCCTTGCCCTTTACCTTCCAGGGGCGTTCGTTTACCCGCGGGAGCCGGGTTTGCGCCACGGAGAGCGCCGGGAGCCGCCCGGGGGCTCAGGACGATGGCGCGTTCTTGGCGGCGACGACGGCGTCGAACACCTCGCGCTTGGGGAGGCCCGCCTCCGCGGCGACGGCGGCGATGGCCTCCTTGCGCCGCTCCCCCGCCTCCTCGCGCAGCCGCACCCGGCGCACCAGTTCCTCGGGCCCCACGTCTCCCGGCGCGGCCTCGGGCGCGCCCTCGACCACGACGGTGATCTCCCCGCGGACTCCCTCGGCGGCCCAGGCGGCGAGTTCGCCGAGGGGGCCGCGCCGGACCTCCTCGTACGTCTTGGTCAGCTCGCGGCAGACGGCGGCGCGGCGGTCGGCGCCGAAGACCTCGGCCATCGCGGCGAGGGTGTCGTCGAGGCGGTGCGGGGACTCGAAGTAGACGAGGGTGCGGCGCTCTCCCGCGACCTCGCGCAGCCGGGCGAGCCGCTCGCCGGCCTTGCGGGGCGGGAACCCCTCGAAGCAGAAACGGTCCACCGGGAGGCCGGAGACCGCGAGGGCGGTCAGCACGGCGCTCGGGCCGGGCACCGCGGTGACGGTGACCCCGCGCTCGACGGCGGCGGCGACCAGCCGGTAGCCGGGGTCGGAGACGGACGGCATGCCCGCGTCGGTGACCAGCAGCACCCGCGCGCCGCCCGCCAGCGCCTGGGCCAGCTCCGGGGTGCGGGCCGCCTCGTTGCCCTCGAAGTACGACACGATCCGCCCCGCGGGCCGTACGTCCAGCGCCTGGGTCAGCCGCCGCAGCCGGCGGGTGTCCTCGGCCGCGATCACATCGGCGGCGGCCAGTTCCCTGGCGAGCCGCGGCGGGGCGTCCGCCACATCGCCGATGGGCGTTCCTGCGAGTACGAGCGTTCCAGTCACGCCCACCATCCTCCCAGCCGCGCGCCGTGCCACGTCCCCGCGGGATCGCGGGCGACGCCCGGTGTCGTCCTCCGCCGTCCACAGGCCCCTTCCCTACGATGGGACGGGTGACCAGTGAGACCGCGACCGACGCCGCAGCCCCCCACGCACCGCAGCCGGGCCGTCGGCCGCCCGTGTGGCGGCAGCGGCTGCGCCGCTTCGGGTACACCGGCCGCCCCCCTGTCGATCTGCGCGCGCGGCTGGTGCCGCCGTTCCCCGAGCCGGGGGTGCGGCTGTGGGAGCTGTGCGGTGTCCGGCCCGCGCTCGCCGCGCGGCTGGCGCGCTGGTCGGGCTGGGGCGGGCCGCTCCTGGTGACGCTGTTCGCCGGTGTGCTGCGGTTCTGGAACCTCGGCAGCCCGCACAAGGTGATATTCGACGAGACGTACTACCCCAAGGACGCCTGGTCCCTGCTGCGGTACGGCTACGAGGGCACCTGGTCCAAGGACGCCAATGACGCGCTGGTCGCCGCGCACCCGTCGATCCAGCTCGGCCCCGATCCGTCGTACGTGGTGCATCCCCCGGTCGGGAAGTGGCTGATCGCCCTCGGCGAGTGGGCCTTCGGCATGAACCCGTTCGGCTGGCGGTTCATGGTGGCGCTGCTCGGCACGTTGTCGGTGCTGATGATCTGCCGGATCGGGCGGCGGCTGACGCGGTCGACGGCGCTGGGCTGCCTGGCGGGCGGGCTGCTCGCGGTCGACGGGCTGCACTTCGTGATGAGCCGTACCGCGCTGCTCGATCTGATCGTGATGTTCTGGGTGGTGGCCGCGTTCGGGGCGCTGCTGCTCGACCGGGACCGTACGCGGGCGCGGCTGGCGGCGGCGCTGCCGGAGGACGCCGACGGGCGGGTGCGGCCGGACGCGGAGATCGGCGACCGGATGCGGCTGGGGTGGCGGCCGTGGCGGCTGGTGGCCGGGCTGTGCCTGGGGCTGTCGGCCGCCACGAAGTGGAACGGCCTGTACTTCCTGGCCGCCTTCGCCCTGATGTCGGTGCTGTGGGACGTAGGGGCCCGCCGGACGGCCGGGGCCCGGCGCCCGGTGCGGTCGGTGCTGCGCCGCGACGTGGTGCCCGCCTTCGGCGCGACCGTCGTCGTGGCCCTCGCCACCTATCTGGTGTCGTGGACGGGCTGGATCGCCGGCCGCAACGGCTACTACCGCAACTGGGCCACCACCCCCGAGGGCCGCGACAGCGCCTGGACCTGGCTGCCGGACTGGCTGCGCAGCCTGTGGCACTACCAGACCGAGGTCTACTCGTTCCACACCGGCCTCACCACCCCGCACACCTACCAGTCCAACCCCTGGAGCTGGCTGGTCCTGGGCCGCCCCGTCTCGTACTTCTACGAGGACCCCAAGGCCGGCCAGGACGGCTGTACCGCCGCCGAGGGCTGCGCCCGCGAGGTCCTGGCGCTGGGCACCCCGCTGCTGTGGTGGGCCGCCTGCTTCGCGCTGCTCTACGTCCTGTACCGGTGGGCGTTCCGGCGGGACTGGCGGGCCGGGGCCATCGCCTGCGGGGTCGCGGCGGGCCTGCTGCCGTGGTTCGTCTACCAGGAGCGGACCATCTTCCTCTTCTACGCGGTGGTGTTCGTCCCGTTCCTGTGCCTGGCACTGGCGATGATGACCGGCGCGCTGCTGGGCCCGCCCGGCTGCTCCGAACGCCGCCGCACCGTCGGCGCGGTCGGCGCGGGCGTCCTCGTCCTCCTCATCGCCTGGAACTTCGTGTACTTCTACCCGATCTACACGGGCCTGCCGATCCCCAAGTCGGCGTGGCACCAGAGGATGTGGCTGGACACGTGGGTTTAGCTGGGAAAACGACGGTGGGGGCGCAGGAGCATCTTGCGCCCCCACCGTCGTTATTGGTCGTTGTCGGTGATCTCCGGTCGCCCTTCGACGGCCCACAGACGGCCCAGCAGGGCACGTCTGGCCTGCATGTTCCCCCTCACCCCCGATCGCGATACCCCCGATCGCGATCATCCCCATTGGAGGCACCATGACCCGCCCCCGTTACGCTGGTACGCACCACCTCAGAACGGAGAGTGCTCCGCGGATGGGACCCAAGACGACCAAGGTCTACGAGACGCTGCGCGAACGCCTCGCCGAGGGTAGGTACGCCCCGGGCGAGAAGTTCCCTTCTGAACGGACCCTGACCGAGGAACTGGCCATCGGGCGCACGGCACTCCGGCAGGTTCTCGCTCGCCTCGTGGCGGAGGGGGCCCTGGAAGTCCGGGGCCGGAGTGCGTACCGCGTCCCGGGCGCGGTGAGCCTGAAGACGCCGGACGGGCCGGCGCCATGGCGTATCCATGGCGAGCGCGACATCTACGACAACCGGTGGGTCAAGCTTCAGCTGTGGGATGTAGAGCCGCCCGGCATGAAGCGGTTCGAGCACCACGTGGTGCGGCTGCACCACGTCGCCGTCACGGCCGTGATCGACGACCAAGAGCGCGTGCTCATGATGTGGCGGTACCGCTTCGTCCCGCAGCGGTTCGGGTGGGAGCTGCCCGGCGGCATCGTCGACGAAGGGGAGGCGCCGGAGAAGACCGCGCTGCGGGAAGTCGTCGAGGAGACGGGGTGGCGCCCGAAGAACCTTGAGCACGTGGTCACCTACCAGCCCATGGTCGGCATGGTCGACTCACCACACGAGATCTTCGTGGCTCGTGGGGCGGAGAAGGTGGGAGAGCCGACCGACCTGGAGGAGGCCGGGCACATCGAGTGGGTGCCGCTCGCCGATATCCCGGGGCTCATGGCCCGCGGTGAGCTGCTGGGGTCCGGAACCCTGGTCGCGTTGCTTCACATCCTGGCAACCAGGGGCAAGCAGAGCGTCACAGCCGCTCACTGAGCAGATCGACGCGTCGGCGCTGCCGCACCGAGCCGGTGCGGCTCGCCAACGTCCGCGCCTGCCGGAGATGGACGATCGCGTCGTCGCACTCGGCGCGGGCAAGGTGTGCGTGCGCCAGGTCGGCGTGGAGCCCCGCCCGCGCCCGCACGAAGGTGGGGTCCATCACCTCAAGCGCCCCGTAGAGACTGGTCACGGCGTCGCCGTCGCCGAGTAGGCCGAGAATGCTGCCGCGCCACCGGGCGAGATGGGCGCCGTTCAGGAAGATGCTGGGCATGTCCGGGTCCCGGTCCTCCGGGCCTGATGGGACCACGTCCATGGCCGAGTCCAGCACGCGCTTGCAGTCGTCCGCCATTCCGGCGTGCGCACACAGCTCCGCCTCAGCCGCGTACAGCCACGCCCGAAGCCGGGGTGAGCCACCGCGTCCAAGGGTGCGCTGAGCGTCGCGGACGAGATCTACTCCCAGCGCCGGCCGACCGGCATCGCAGAGCACGTACGCCTGCTCGCCCATCGCGTGGGCCAGGTACATCGGCTCCTCGGCGTCGCGCGCAGCACGCTTCGCCAACTCGTAATGCCGCCATGCCCGCTCAACCGCCCCGGAATTGATCGCCTGCCACGCGGCGAGGGTGGACGCCCCGGCGAGCGCGAGCGCCACGGGGCGGCGCGCGGTAGGCAGCACAGCGAAGTTCAGCGTGTCCTCAAGGGCGGCAAGATGCCCCGTCATCTGGTCGACGAGACTCGCGGCACCCATCTGCCGGTCCATGGTGCGGAGCAGCTCGGTCTGATCGTTGAACGCCTTCACCATTGACACGCTGACGCTGCCGGCGGAATCGATCCGGCTCAGCAAGTCGTCGTAGCCGCCCGCCACCGGGATCGTCGGCTTCTGGGTGACGCCCCTCAGCTCGCCATCGGTGACGCCGAGGACGTTTCGCAGGATCGCCGCGTAGCGGTCCGAGATCGAGCGCCGCCCGTTCTCCCACTCCGACACGTACACCCGCAGACTCGCGGTGGAGGCAACGTCGGTGAGGTTCTGTCGGGCGTACTGCTCGATCTCACGGATGAGCCGTTCCTGAGACCAGCCGCGCGCTGCCCGCGCGTTTCGCAGTTCTGATCCTGCGCTCACAAGGTGCTCCGTTCGGCGTCGGTCCGATCGCTGCCAGGTCATGGTGCCTCACATCGCCGCAGGTCAAAAGGGGTTAACGGCAACCCTTAACTAGCGGCCCATGAAGGTTAGTTGGCTGCCGCAGCACCCCCTCTACGCGGTCCCCTTGATGTGCGCCGAGGGGTGACCGCCACTCAATTCAGCGATCCACCTTGACTCTGGTGCGCACCAGATGCCAACCTACTGGTGCGCACCAGATGGGGCGCAAACGCCCGGAGGGTGCCGCCAAGCGGTGCCCGAAGGAAGCGGCTGTTGGCTTGAGAACTGAACAGTGATCGTGCGGGACCGTCGCGAGAGCGGGGGCCACGGCAGGCGTCTAGGTCGAGAGACCGGGGGCGAACCGCCGAGGTGAACGACGCTCTCCCCCTACGTGTGGCATACCGCTCCGGACACCGGGGCGTGGGGAGGTACAGCGAAGTCCCGGCATGTGGCGAGATGAGACAGATCGCCCCCACGGACGGATGGGTGAAGACCGTCCTCGCGGCCATGCCAACACCCCAACGAGGGCGGCCGCAGCTGAGGCGCCGCACACACGCGGCGCGCGTCACAGCCACGACATGACGCACCGGGGCCCCGCCCCGGCAGCCCTAAGAAGGCATTCGGCGCACCGCGCCACCAACACTTCGCAGCCTCGCGCTGCCCGTCGTCACCAGCCCCCGCCCCGGCGGCCGGACTGGTGCCGGCGGAGTGCGCGAAGACGCGCACCGCTCCGCCTCACCAAGGAGAGAAATGAGCGGCAACGAGACGCACAACCAGGTCCAGGGCTCGGACGTTGAGGGCTCCGTCTTCCAGACCGGCGATGTCGTGATCAACGGGGGGATTCACCACCACGGGAGCGGTGACACCGCCGCCGTCATGAACAAGACGTACTACGGCAACGGCAACGACGCCGGAAACGAGGGCTGAGGTCTGGCCAACCCGCTGGTGGCGCCGCCGCGCGGGGCCACCAGCGTCCCTAGCCCCGATGGTCGCAGGCCGGGTTCAACTCCCGGCCGGGGCACTGCGGCCCGCCGTGATGGCGAGCCGCGGGCACACGCCCGACACACGGAGCGCCGTCCGGGCGGCCACCCGGACGGCGCGACACAGGCACCTCGGTGAAAGGACTACCTGTGCGCGACAGCATGGCATTTGCGGCCCCGCCGCCGCACCCCACCGACTCCGACCCGGACTTCGACGAGGCTCTGCGCCGCGTCCGGACGGGGGGTCGCCGCTGATGGCGGACACGCCCCCGCTCGACGGCCCCACCGCCAACGACGACGACCTCGACCACGCCCTGTTCGGCCCGTACGACGAGAGCGGCGGTGACGGCGATGAGTAACACGCCCTCCGAGCCGCAGCCCGCTCCCGAGCCCGCCCCGGACGAGCGGCAGATCCACCTGCGCGACATCCCCCACCTCCCCTGACACCCGCCTCCTCCGGGCGCCCGGCCTCGTGCCGGGCGCCCGTCTTCGCATGCCCTGGAGGGCACCCCATGCGCACTTACATCGGCCGCCACCTGGTGGCCACCGACACCGACCTGCTCGACCTCGCCCTCAGCACGCCCGTCGACCTGTGGGTCGGCGACAACACCGAGACCGACCAGGAGCGCGCCGCCCGCCTCGACGCCGGCCGCGACATCCTCGCCGACGACCCCCACCTCTACGACCGCGCCCTGCACGCCGCCGCCGACCTGCTCGACGCCCACCCGCACCTGATCGTCCTGTCCGACACCGGTCGCCCGTCCGGGACCGCCCGGCACACGCTCGCCGAAGTCCTCCCGCTCCCCGACCGCCGTACCGCCGCCGAGGGGGAGGCCGCGTGATGCTGCGCCTGATCACCGCCCGCCGCCTGGCCGACCTGGAGTCCGAGCGCACCCGTCTCCAGGCCGAGCTGGAGACCGCCCGCGCCGCCACCGACAAGGCGGTGGCCCGGGAGATGACCGCGCAGGTCGCGCTGCGCGCAGAGCTGGACCACGCGGAGGCCCGGACCGCCACAGCCGTGTGGGACCGGGACGTCGCCCAGCACGCGGCAGACCAGCTGCGCGCCGAGGTCGACGGGCTCACCGCCGACGCCGCTGCCCCGGTCACCATCTATGTCCTGCTGCGCTACGGCGTGCTGCACAGCGTCCACCGCACCGTGGAGGACGCCCAGTCCAGTGCGGCGGCGGGAACTTCACGCATTACCTGGGGGCCGGACGACGGCCGCTCCCTCACTGAGGTCCTCTGGCATATCCGCCGCTGTGTCCTGCCTGCCCCGCGGGGAGGTGAGGACGGGTGACCGAGCTGCTCCATCTCATCCCCGATCAGCCGTCCTGGCTGTCGTGGGCCCTGCCGCTGACCGTGGCCGTCCTCGCGGTGGCCGTGGTCGTGGCGGGCGTGCGCGCGTTGCGGCGGTCGGTGTTGCTGTCGGGCATCGGCCCGCAGGCGTTCGTCGCCCTCGGCGGCGTCGCCGTGTCCGTGTACGGCCTGTGGGGGTTCGCCACCCAGACCGTGCACCTGCCCGAGCCGCTGGCCGCCGCGTTCATCGGGGTCTTCGACGCGGCGGAGATGACGCTGCTGGTCATGCTCTACCGCGCCGCCGACCCCACCCTCGGCTGGACGCGGCAGCTGCGGCTGATGCACCGCACCGCCTGGATGCTGGTCGCCTTCTCCGCCGGCATGAACGCCGCCCACGCCCCCAACTGGATGGCACGGCCCGTCCTCGCAGCCGTCCCGGCGCTGGCCGCCTGGCTGATCGAACTCCAGCTGCGGCAGAAGCTCGGCGGCGGGGCACCGGAGGACGATCCGTCCTCCCGGCCGGGGCCCGCGCGGCTGCTGGCCCTGATCTGGCAGCACGGCTGGTCCTGGCTGTTCGCCGTTCTCGGCCTGGACGCCCGGCACTCCGGCGACGCCATCGCCCGCGCCGCGCTCGCCCAGCGGGCCGCCC
>NZ_JCANQV010000131.1:0-16271 GCF_059553635.1 Candidatus Streptomyces philanthi | reverse complement strand
CGGGCGTCCGCTGGCCAAGCCCCCGGTGCGCAAGCTCGCCAAGGACCTCGGCATCGACCTGGCCACGGTCACCCCGACCGGCCCGGACGGGATCATCACCCGGGCCGATGTCCAGGCCGCCGCCGTCCCGGCCGCCGCTCCCGCCCCGCAGGCCACGGTCGAGGCCGCTCCGGCCGAGGTCGCCGCCGCGCGGGAGACCCGCATCCCGATCAAGGGCGTCCGCAAGGCCACCGCCCAGGCGATGGTGGCCTCCGCGTTCACCGCGCCGCACGTCACGGAGTTCATCACCGTCGACGTGACCCGCACGATGAAGCTCGTCCAGGAACTCAAGCAGGACCCGGACCTGGCCGGCGTGCGCGTCAACCCACTGCTGCTGATCGCCAAGGCGCTTCTGGTCGCCCTCCGGCGTCACCCCGACGTCAACGCCGCCTGGGACGAGGCCAACCAGGAGATCGTCCGCAAGGACTACGTCAACCTCGGCATCGCGGCCGCCACCCCGCGCGGCCTGATCGTCCCGAACATCAAGGACGCGGGCGCCAAGACGCTCCCCGAACTCGCCGCCGCACTGGGCGAACTGGTCGCCACCGCCCGCGAGGGCAAGACCTCCCCGGCGGCCATGACCGGCGGAACCGTCACCATCACCAACGTCGGCGTCTTCGGCGTCGACACCGGCACCCCGATCCTCAACCCCGGCGAATCCGCGATCCTCGCCGTCGGCGCGATCAAGCTCCAGCCCTGGGTCCACAAGGGCAAGGTCAAGCCCCGCCACGTCACCACCCTGGCGCTCTCCTTCGACCACCGCCTGATCGACGGCGAACTCGGCTCCAAGTTCCTCGCCGACATCGCCGCCGTCCTCGAACGCCCGAAGCGGCTGATCACCTGGGGGTGATCCCCGCACGGTCGTCGGCCCGCCCGCTTCGTACGGGCGGGCCGACGGCGTTTTCGCGCGGGTCAGGCGGCGGTGCTGCCCACCATCAAGACCTCGATGGCGATGGTTCCCCCGTTGATCTCGTAGGCGGCCCGGTAAATGCCGACGCGGAGCCGTCGTAGACCGGTCCCGCCCAGTTTGCTGCTGGCCTCCGGCTCGGGATTGTCCGCGAGCGCATTGATCGCTCTGACCAGCGGCTTGACCGATTCACCATCGCGTTCCCTGAGCCGCTTGAGCCCTTCGGAGGCGGCCCGCCTCCAGACGATGGTGCAGCTCACGGGGCCGCCTCTCCGAAGACGCCGGTGGCGATCTGCTCCTGGGTGAACGTGGGATCTCCCGTGGCACGTGCGAACAAGGAGACGGCCACATCGGCGAAGTCGATCGCCGCCTCGCGTTCTTGCTCGTCCCCCGCCGAGTCCGCCAGCGCCTGCGTCCACCAGTGATGGAGGAACGCCTCGAACGCCCCGGCGTCCCCCAGTTTCCCCAGCTCCGTGTAGTAGTCGGCACGGTGGTCGAGCCGGAGCGCCGCGCCGATGCCGCCGACCGTACGAGCGGGATCGGGCCCCGCGAACCCGGTGGCCTCCCGGGCACCTGCCACCGCCCGTCGCCATTCCGCCGTCATGTTCGTCCCCTTTCGCCGTTCCGGCACCGTACTGCTACGCCCCCGCCCCGCCCGTGACCTCCAGCTCCGCCCACACCGTCTTGCCGACGGTCCGGTCCGTGACGCCCCAGCTCTGCGCGAGGGCCCGGACGATCAGCAGGCCCCGCCCGAACTGGTCGTCGTCGGTGGTGCCGAACCGGGGGTACGGCCAGTGCTCCCCCTTCGGGTCGGTGACCG
The DNA here is from genome assembly GCF_059553635.1 of Candidatus Streptomyces philanthi. Taxonomy (NCBI): domain Bacteria; kingdom Bacillati; phylum Actinomycetota; class Actinomycetes; order Kitasatosporales; family Streptomycetaceae; genus Streptomyces; species Candidatus Streptomyces philanthi. Next base: position 14,505 of record NZ_JCANQV010000131.1, on the reverse strand, counting down.
CGATCCGCAGCACGCCGTCCGTACGGAACAACTCCACCCGAAAGAGCCGGTCGCACAGCCCGCCGTGCAGCAAGGCGTTGCTCGCCAGCTCACTCGCGACGATCGCCGCATCACCGGCCACCTCCGGATCACCCCACTCCGCGACCAGCCGCGCCACCCGCTTCCGGGCTCTCCGGACGTTCTCGGCGTACGGGGTGTAGTTCGCGACGTCGTAGCGCTCGCCGTCCGGTTCTTCGACCTGCGCGGTCATGGACGCGCACCTCCCTGTGCGGTCGGAGCCCGCGTGGAGGCGCCAAGTGAGGCGCTGGTGCGGGCGATTGGCGGCGAACGTAGTGTGCGCGGTGAGGGCGTGCAACATTCTTCAGGAATATCTTCCTCGTAAGGGTGAAGGGTGTCGCGCTCCGGGCACCGGGGTGGCCACACTGGTCCCTGTGAAGCGCACGAGAGCGAACGCTCAGGGAAAACGGCCATCAACTGTGCTGGGTCGCAGGCTCGGTGGTGAGTTGCTGAGGCTTCGGAACGCCGCCGACAAGACGCAACAACAGGCCGCTGAGGTACTCAGCGCGACGGCCACCAAGGTGGTCAAGATGGAGCGGGGCTGGGTTCCGATCCGTGACCCGGACATTCGCGTGATGTGCGAGTTGTACGGGGTCGACGATCCCAAGGCCGTCACGCGACTCCTCGACCTGGCCCGTCTCGACCGTGAGCGCCGCAAGGCGAAAGGCTGGTGGCAACACTCTCCCGACGCGGGTGCGATGGCCGAGTATGTCGCCATGGAGGACATGGCCAGCCGCGTCCGGACATGGCAGATCTCGCTGGTCCCTGGTCTTTTCCAGACCGCGGAATATGCGCGGGCATTGGCAGTCAGCGATGGCCTGTGGGAAGACCCGGACGACATCGAGCGGATCGTTGAGGTCCGCATGAAACGGCAGAACCGGCTTGGTGGAGAGAAGCCGTTGGAGATGTACGCCGTGGTCTGGGAAGCGGCGCTCCGTCAAGAAGTGGGCGGTACGAAGGTAATGCGCAAGCAGCTGGAACGTCTGCTGGACGTCGCTGAACTACCTCACGTACGTCTTCAGGTGATGCCGTTCCGCAGCGGTGGGCACCCTTGTGCCACCGGGGCGTTCAACATCGTCTCTTTCTCGGAGGCGGAGGCTGTTGACGTCGTCCACATCGATACGATGGCATCAACCGTGTGGGTGGAAAACGTGGAAGAAAGCGCCGTATACAGCACGTTCTTCGACCGGACGGCGCGGCTCAGCCTCGCACCCCAGGATTCGACTGCCCTGATCGAAGAAATCCGCAAGGAGATGTGATCCGTGAACGAGTTCAGGTTCGCGAAGTCCAGCTACAGCTCGTCCAGCGGAGAATGCGTCGAAGTGGCCGTCAACGTCCCCGGCACCATAGCCGTCCGGGACTCCAAGTCCCCGGACGGCCCGGTGCTGCGGTGTGGTGCGGCGGAGTGGGACGCGTTCCGGCGGATGGTGGTCGGCGGCCGCGTGTGACGGGCCGTTGCGTCGGTCGGCTCCCCGCCAGGGGGGTGCGTCAGCCCCGGACCAGCTCGACGGCGCGGCTGAAGTGGCCGAGTGGGCCCGTCTCGGGCGAGGTGTCGGCGCCGGTGTGGCGGGCGAGGGCGGCGGCGCTCGCCCAGACGGCGCCGACGAGCAGGGCCACGGCGAGGGCGTTGCGGGTGCGGCGGCCGAAGGTGCTCCTGAGGTGCATGGTGGTCTTTCCCCCTTGGGTGGACCGGGACGGTCGGCCCGGTGATTCCATTCACCCACGGAATTCGCGCTGATCCGTACGCGCCAGGTACGGACCCGTGTCCGACTTGAGAAGTACCGGCCTCTCCCCCTTCCGGTAGAGAAAGCCCGTGCCGGTCCCACCGTGGCGGGGTGCGGCAAACGGTTTGCCGTGGGCGGGCGGCCCGCTTACGGTCGGCGCCATGAGCAGCAGCGACACGATCATCCGGCGGTATCGGGCGACTGACGAGGAGGCCGTGACCGATCTGTGGTCGCGGGCGGTGCGCGAGGCGCATCCGTTCATCGAGGGCGAGGGGGAAGGGGAGCGGCTGCGCCTGCTCCGTGAGGTCTACCTCGTCCAGGCGGACAACTGGGTCGCCGAGCACGACGGGAAGGTCGTGGGCCTGCTGGGCCTGATGGGTTCCGAGATAGGCGGGCTGTTCGTCGCGCCGGAGGCGCAGGGGCGCGGAACGGGACGCGCGCTCGTCGAGCACGCGGCCTCGCTGCACGGCGCGCTCACGCTCGGGGTCTTCGAGAAGAACCACCGCTCCCGCCGCTTCTACGAGTTCATCGGCTTCACGGAGTGCGGCCGCGAGGTGGACGAACAGACCGGCGAGACCGTCATCGAGATGGAGCGCCGGGCGCCGCTGCGCTCCGTCTCCTGGCTGCATCTGCGCGAGGGCCGCCTGCTGAGCGTGCGAACGCGCGGCAACGACACCTTCTACCTGCCCGGGGGCAAGTACGAGGAGGGCGAGACGGCCGTGGAGGCGCTGTCGCGGGAACTCTCCGAGGAGCTGGGCATCACCGTCCCGGCCGGGGAGCTGACGGAGGCGTTCGTCGTCCATGACGTCGCCCACGGGCAGAACGGCCGCCGGCTGCACATGACGTGCTTCACCGGTGGGCCGCAGGACATCGCGCCGGTGCCGGGCCGGGAGATCGCCGAGTACGCGTGGATGGACCGCGAGGAGGCGCGCGAGCGCTGCGCGCCGGCGCACTCGCAGGTGGTGGACCGGCTGGTCGCGCAGGGGCTGATGCGCCCCTGAGAGCGGGGACCGTCCGAGGGGCCGGGGTGGATCACTGATCCGCCCCGGCCCCTTCGCGTGGGCGCCGTGCGCCGGCGTACGCGCCGGTGGGCGCGCGGGCGCCGCCCTCACCTGTTGTCCGGCGCGCTGTCCGCATCGTGGAAGGATTCGACGTTCGTATACGTGTTGTATCTATCCTGTGTGCATGACATCCGCAACCGCACCCCACCCTGCCCCCGCACCCGACACTCCCGCCAAACAGCCCCCGGCCGCCGAACGCGTCTACACGCACGTCAAGGAAGCCGTCCTGGAGCGCCGCTACGAGGGCGGCATGCTCCTCACCGAGGGAGAGCTGGCCGGCGAGGTCGGGGTGTCGCGCACGCCGGTGCGGGAGGCCCTGCTGCGGCTGGAGGTCGAGGGGCTGATCAAGCTCTACCCGAAGAAGGGCGCACTGGTCCTGCCGGTCTCCGCGCAGGAGATCGCGGATGTGGTCGAGACCCGGCTGCTCGTCGAGACGCATGCCGCGGCGAGGGCCGTCCCCGCCCCTGAAGCCCTGATCAGCGAGCTGACGGAGCTGCTGGAGACGATGAAGGAGCAGGCCGCGGCCGGCGATCTCGCCGCCGTCTCGGTCACCGACCGCTGCTTCCACGCCGCCATCGTCCGCAACGCGGGCAACCACATCCTCGACCGCCTCTACGAGCAGCTGCGCGACCGCCAGCTGCGGATGGGCGTCGCGGTGATGCACGCCCAGCCCGACCGGATCGCCAAGAACATCGCCGAGCACGCCGAGATCCTCGAAGCGCTCCGGGCCGGTGACGCCGAAGCGGCCGCCGAAGCCGTCGGGCGGCACGTCTCCTGGGTCCGCGCCCTCGCCCAGGGGGACGGCCGATGAGCGGCAGTACCGTGCCGGGGGAGAGCGCCGAGAACGGCGGAAGTACCGGCGGCGCCGCCCCCGCCCGGATATCCGCCGGGGACCCGCCCGGCGGCACGCGGGCCGTCCTGGTCTGGGGCATCGGCGTCGCCGTCTACTTCGTCGCCGTCACCTACCGGACGAGCCTGGGCGTCGCCGGCCTCGACGCCGCCGACCGCTTCCACATCAACGCCTCGGCGCTGTCCACCTTCTCCATCCTCCAACTGCTGGTCTACGCGGCGATGCAGATCCCCGTCGGCCTGCTCGTCGACCGGCTCGGCGCCAAGAAGGTGCTGGCCCTCGGCGTCGTCCTCTACACCGTCGGCCAGTTCGGCTTCGCCTTCTCCGCCTCGTACGGCACGGCGCTCGGCTCGCGCGCGCTGCTCGGCTGCGGTGACGCGATGACGTTCATCAGCGTGCTGCGGCTGGGCTCGCGCTGGTTCCCGGCGCGGCGCGGCCCGGTGGTCGCGCAGATCGCCGCGCTCGTCGGCATGGCCGGCAACCTGATCTCCACCCTGGTCCTGGCCCGGCTGCTGCACAGCTTCGGCTGGACGCCGACCTTCGCGTCCAGCGCGGTCGGCGGCATCATCGTCCTGGTCCTGCTGGTGGCCTTCCTCACCGACCACCCCAAGGGTTTCGCGCCGCCGCCCGCCCCGGCCTCGCACACCGGTGCCGCCTTCGTCCGGCGGCAGATCGCGGACGCCTGGCGCGAGCCCGGCACCCGGCTGGGCATGTGGGTGCACTTCACCACCCAGTTCCCGGCGATGGTCTTCCTGCTGCTGTGGGGACTGCCGTTCCTGGTCGAGGCGCAGGGCCTGTCCCGGGGCACGGCCGGTGATCTGCTGACCCTGGTGGTGCTGTCCAACATGTCCGTCGGCCTCGTCTACGGGCAGATCATCGCCCGCCACCACGCGGCCCGCGCGCCGCTGGCGCTCGGCACGGTCGCCCTGACCGCCGTGGTGTGGGCGCTCACCCTGGCCTGGCCGGGGGCGCACGCGCCGATGGCGCTGCTGATCGTGCTGTGTGTGGTGCTGGGCGCCTGTGGGCCCGCCTCGATGATCGGGTTCGACTACGCCCGCCCGGCCAACCCGCCGGAGCGCCAGGGCACCGCCTCCGGCATCGTCAACATGGGCGGATTCACCGCCTCGATGACGACACTGCTGGCCATCGGCATCCTGCTGGACGCGACCGGCCAGAACTACCGCATCGCGTTCGCCTCGGTCTTCTTCCTGGAGGTCCTGGGCGTCTCGCAGATCCTGCGACTGCGGCGCCGCGCGGACCGCCGCGAACGGGAGAGGCTAGTGGCGAGCCGGGTCGAGGCCGTCCACGTCCCCGCCTGACGGGGTGTCCGCCTCGGTGGGCGCGGGCCTTCCGCCCGCGCCCTCCGTCTCCCGGTGGCGCGGATGCCGCGCCGCCAGATGCTCCTTCAACCGGCCGTGCCGGAACTGGTACAGCGAACCGGCCTGCCGCAGCACCCCCAGCGTGTGGGCGTCCTCGCAGAACGCCATCAGCCGCCACGGCAGCCGGCCGCGCACCGCGAGCAGGCCCAGCCCCACCAGGTACCGCGTCCACACCGGCAGGACCAGCACACCCGCCGCGAGGGTGCCGCCCGCCAGGAGGACGGCGGTCTTCGCCACCGGCGGGACGCCCGGCAGCGTCCGTACGAGAACGGCGCCGATCACCCCGCTCGCGGCCGTCAGCAGCAGAAGCCGGACCGCGCGCCCGCGGGCGGTGCGCAGAACGGAAGCGGGGGACGAGGCCGCGTCGATCCGGGTCCGGTGCGCCGACAGCACCGTGAAGATCCACACCACCACGCCGAGGGCCAGCGCCAGGGCCAGGAACAGCGGAATCCGGTCGGTGATCGGGGCGTACGACACCGGGACGTAGTGCGGGAGGTCCTTCGGGTCCACCGGCACGGCCTCGTAGTCCGTGTCCGTGGAGCTGCTGAACGGGTGCCGGTCGACGATCTGGTAGCACGTGCCGTCGGCGACGAAGGCGCACTCGGACGCCGCCTCGCGGTTGATGTCCGTGATGAAGAAGAAGACCGCGGTCAGACCGACGGGGAGCGCCACCGCCACGGCCGCCACCATAGCGGACAGCACGAGCGAGACCAGGTGCCCGAAGGTCTTCCGCAGCATGCCCCGCCGCTTCGTCCCGCTCTCCTGCCACGCCGTGGCCGTGCCGACGGTGACGTTCCGGGAGAACGCCAGGGCGCACAGGGCCCCGAGGACCAGCGCGGTCACGGCCAGCCCGCCCGTCTCCCACACGCCGAGGAGCCCCGGGTGTGCCGCCCGCAGCAGCAGGACGGCCGCCGTGCCCCACAGCGCGGCCACGGTCACGGTGACCGCCCCCGCATGCCGCCCCAGGACGTTCCGCGGCAGCTGCCACCACGCCAGATCGTCCCCTTCGGCGCGGTGCGCCAGCTCGGTCAGCCAGCGCGCCGCCTTCTCCCGCGGCCAGCGGTGGGCGGGCTGCCCGGGGGCCTCGGGATCGTCGGCCGGTGTTCTCCTGCCGAACGCCACGGGGACCACCTCGGCCAGCAGATGCCGTTCCAGGGCGGCCGCGTCCGGGAAGGCCCTCTCGTCCAGCAGAGCGCGCGGATCGGCGTCCCCCTGGTACTGCAACCGCATCAGGCTGACGACCAGCGGGCTGCTCAGCACGGCGTCCATGCCGGGTCTGCGGGACAACTCGTCGAGAACGGGTCCCCAGCGGTTGCCCCGCCGCCCGCCGTCGTACGCCCGCAGGAACGCCGTGACCTCCGGCAGCGGCACCGGCGCCGTCTCCACCACCAGGGCGTTGAGCACCCCGCTGTCGCGTTCGGCCACCTCGCGGAACTCGCGGGTGCGGCTGGTGAGAACGATCGGGTCGCCGCTGTCGAAGGCCGCGTCGATCTGCGGGAGGGCGCTCGCCCGCAGCTCCGGCGCGATCTCGTCCAGACCGTCGAGCACGGGAAGGACACGGCCCTCCTGGACCAGCCGCTTCGCCGCACCGCGTGGAAGGACGGTGGCGTAGTCCTCGCCGATGCGGCGGATGGTCCAGCTCCGCAGATCGTCCCGCCGCGGATTCCAGGAGGCGAGGGTCAGCAGGACGGGGACGAGGGGCGGTCGCGGGACGTCGAGCAGTGCGAGGACGAGCCGCATCGCCAGCGTGGTCTTGCCGCCGCCGGGAGCGCCCAGGATGACCAGCCGGGGCAGGCGTAACGCGCTGACATGGGCGGCGAGTTGGTCGAGCGGGTCGGCGTCGCGTGTTTCACGTGAAACGGGGACCGTCTCGCTCGCCGTCCAGCCGACGGGCAGTGGACGGGGAAGGTACAGCCGGCGGGCACGGGTCTCCTCCCGCCACTGCTGGCGGACCGCTCCCGCCAGATCCCGTGCGGCGGCGTCGAGTGGATCGGACGCCTCGTACACATGCTGCTGAAAGACGACGTGCTCGCCCTGGTTGAGCACGCCCACGGTGCTGTTGCTGACGGTGTTCGCGACCTTGGCCGGGCGCGGATCGTCGTCACCCGTCCCCGCGCCGCCCTCTGCGTGCATGGCCCCCTCCATGTCCCGCGCCACCGGCCGCGGGCAGGCGCGGCCGACGGGCCACCGCTACGGCGTCACCGCGAAGTTGTCCAGGATCGCGGCGGCCAGCTCGCTCTCACCGTCGATCGTGACGTCCCCGGCGACTGCCGCGGGCCGCGTCCGGCCGCACGCCAGCCGGACGAAGACCTCCCAGTCCAGCGTCAGGGTCACGGTCGGGCCGAGCGACACACTGCCGTCGACCGTGCCCTTGCCCTCGGCGTCCACCCGCACCGTGCGCATGAACTCCACCGACCCGGTCACATCGAAGACCACCGCGGAGCCGGAGGGCGCCTTCGCCCTCTTGGCGACGATCATCGGCAGCGCCTTCACCAGCAGATCCCTCGTCACCTGCGCCCCGGGGGAATCGAGGTTGCCGGGCTGGCCGAGGGCTCGCCGCAGATCCTGCTCGTGCACCCAGACGTCGAACGCCCGCTGCTGGAGGACGAAGTCCAGCGTGCGGTCCTCCTCGAACGGGCTGCGCACCATCGCGTCCGGCTGCCGGGTCTCGTTCCGCAGCTGCCGGGAGCGCCGGATGATGATGTATTCGAGCTCGGAGAGCATCTCCGGTGCGGTGTGGTGCCGGCGGACATCCACCTGCACCTCCATCCGGCGCGCCGACTCGCTGCGCACGTGGTAGAGGTCGCGGGGCAGCGAGTGGATCGGGCGGGGATCGCCCAGCATCTCGCTCTCCAGACCGATGATGTGCGAGACGACATCGCGCACGGACCACCCTGGCAGGTCCGTCGCACCGCTCCACTCGCTTTCGACGAGGGGCGTCACCAGCTCGGTGATCGCGTCAATGGAGTGCGTCCAGGCGTCGATGGAGGACTGAAGGCTGGGATGGACGGTCACGGGACCCCTCGAACGGTTCGTACGCGGGCTGCGGTCTGTGCAGTTAAGTTACGCTGCGCACGGGCACCCCGGCAGTGCTTTCGGGTGACCATCGTAGGGAGTTTTCCGACAGCTGACCGGCCCTGAAGCTTAGGCGGTGGTAGTGTGCGCGCCTCGTTGATCCAGATCGCCGTGGACCCCGTGGAACCCGTTGATTCCCGGCGGAAGCGGGCGGCCTCACTCGTTCGTGAACAGGCCGGCAGTGACCTCGTGGTCCTGCCCGAGCTGTGGCCGGTCGGCGCGTTCGCCGCCGACCTCTTCGCCACCGAGGCCGAACCGCTCACCGGGCCGACACATGACGCGATGTCCGCGGCCGCGCGGGACGCCGGGGTCTGGCTGCACGCCGGATCGGTCGTCGAACGGGCGGCGGACGGCACCCTCTACAACACGTCCCTGGTCTTCTCCCCCGACGGGACGCTCGCCGCGTCCTACCGCAAGATCCACCGCTTCGGGTTCGACGAGGGCGAGGCGGTACTGCTCGGCGCGGGCGACCGGATCGTCACCGTCCCCCTGCCGGACACCACCCTGGGCCTGGCCACCTGCTACGACCTGCGCTTCCCCGAGATGTTCCGGCAACTGACCGACGCGGGGGCGGAGATGCTGGTGCTGCCCGCCGGTTGGCCCGCCCGCCGCCGCGCCCACTGGTCGCTGCTGGCCCGCGCCCGCGCCGTCGAGAACCAGATGTACGTCCTGGCCTGCGGCACCTCCGGCACCCACGCGGGCATCGAACAGGCCGGTCACAGCGTCGTCGTCGACCCGTGGGGCGAGGTGCTCGCCGAGGCCGGGCCGGACGAGGAGGTACTGACCGTGGACCTCGATCCCGCCAAGGTCGCCGCCACCCGCGCCGCCTTCCCCGTCCTGCGCGACCGCCTCCTGGGCCTCGACCGTCCCTGACGGACGGCCGGCGCGGTCACTCCTCGTGTTCCCGCTCCGCCAGCCTGATCACGCACACCGCGACCGCGATCAGCAGGGGCGGGTCCACGTCCTCCCGGACGACATTGATCCCGTAGTGGTCGCGCAGGGTCAGCCACCTCCGTGAGACCTCCGCCAGCAGCTCGCCGTCGTACTCGATCGCGAACTCCCGGTCGAGGATCTTGCCGCTGACGTCCAGTTCGGTGCCGTCGACCAGTTCCACGCGGTAGTGGTGGCGCAGCAGGGAGAGCCGTTTGCGCCGGATCGTGGCGAGCGGGCGGTCGTCCCGCTCCAGCGTCATCGTGTCGCGCAGGCTCAGCATTTTCTTGCGGACGGTGATCAGCACCCGCCGCTCGTGGTCCTTCAGCTCGAAGGTCTCCCGCAGCCGCAGCGCCTTGCCGTCCACGAGGAACGCATGCCGCCCGTGGTCGTCCACGATCCAGTAGTCGTCGCCGATGCCGAAGATCCGGTCGCGTACCAGGTATTTCATGGGGCACATGTTCCCCGGGGGACCTGGGGAATGCGCATGCGTCGGGGTGACGTTGAATGGCGGCATGGCTTCACGTGCGCGCGTCCGGGCCCCCGAGCTGATCGGCGAGGGCGGCTGGCTGAACACCGGCGACAAGGAACTGACCCTCTCCGACCTGCGAGGACGCATTGTCGTCCTCGACTTCTGGACGTTCTGCTGTGTGAACTGCCTGCACGTCCTCGACGAGCTGCGCGAGCTGGAGGAACGGCACCGCGACACCGTGGTGATCATCGGCGTGCACTCGCCGAAGTTCGTCCACGAGGCCGACCACCAGGCCGTCGTCGACGCCGTCGAACGCTACGGCGTCGAGCACCCCGTACTGGACGACCCCGCACTGGCCACCTGGAAGCAGTACGCGGTCCGCGCCTGGCCGACGCTGGTCGTCATCGACCCTGAGGGCTATGTCGTCGCCCAGCACGCCGGCGAGGGCCACGCACACGCCATCGGGACCCTGATCGAGGAGCTGGAGGCCGAACACGGCGCCAAGGGCACCCTCCGCCGCGGCGACGGACCCTACGTGGCGCCCGAGCCGGTCGCCACCGACCTCCGCTTCCCCGGCAAGGCCCTGCGCCTGCCCTCCGGCACCCTCCTCGTCTCCGACACCACCCGCCACCAGCTCGTCGAACTCGCCGCGGACGGCGAGCGCGTGCTGCGCCGCATCGGCACCGGCGAGCGCGGACTCGGCCCGGACACCCTCAACGAGCCACAGGGCCTGGCCCTGCTGCCCGACGGCACGGTCGCCGTGGCGGACACCGTCAACCACGCGATCCGGGTCCTCGACCCCGCGACCGGCACGCTGGAGACCGTGGCCGGCACCGGAAGGCAGTGGTGGCAGGGCTCCCCGACCTCCGGACCGGCCCGTGAGGTCGCCCTCTCCTCACCGTGGGACGTCGCGTGGTGGCAGGAACGGCTGTGGATCGCGATGGCCGGGGTGCACCAGCTGTGGACGTACGATCCGGCCGACGGCACCGTGGCCGTCGCCGCGGGCACGACCAACGAGGGGCTGGTGGACGGGCCCGCCGACGAGGCGTGGTTCGCCCAGCCGTCCGGCCTCGCCGCGGCCGGCGACCGCCTGTGGCTCGCCGACTCGGAGACCAGCGCACTGCGCTGGGTGGCACGCGACGGCGACGGATACGCCGTCCGTACGGCCGTCGGCACCGGCCTCTTCGACTTCGGTCACCGCGACGGCGCCGCCGACCAGGCCCTCCTCCAGCACCCGCTGGGCGTCACCGCTCTCCCGGACGGTTCCGTGGCCGTCAGCGACACCTACAACCACGCGCTGCGGCGCTACGACCCCGCGAGCGGCGAGGTCACCACGCTGGCGACGGACCTGCGGGAGCCGTCGGACGCGGTCCTCGACGGCGACGACATCGTGGTCGTCGAGTCGGCCCGGCACCGCCTGACGCGACTGCGCCTGCCGGAGGAGGCGGTACGCGTCGAGGCGGTGGCGCACCGCACCCAGCGCGCCGCCACCGAGGTCGCCCCGGGCCGGCTGCGGCTGGACGTCGTCTTCCAGGCACCGGCCGGCCAGAAGCTCGACACCCGCTACGGGCCCTCCACCCGCCTCCTGGTCAGCGCCACTCCGCCGGAGCTGCTGGCCGACGGCGCGGGCGCGGGCACGGACCTGGCACGCGATCTCGTCCTGGCCGACGGCGTGACCGAGGGCGTGCTGCACGTCTCCGCGATGGCCGCGTCCTGCGACGACGCACCGGACATCGCGTACCCGGCCTGCCACGTCCACCAGCAGGACTGGGGCGTCCCGGTCACGGTCGTCCCCGGCGGGACGGAGCGGCTGGGACTGGTGCTCGCGGGGATGGACGCCGGATGACGGAGGCCGCTGCCCGCCCGACGCAGGCGGGCAGCGGCCGGCCGGTCACCGCGCCGACTGCTGGGCCGCGAGCTGCGCTTCCTGGAAACTGGAGTTCCAGTCGGTGACCTTGCCGGTGCCGACCGAGATCCGGTTGCGCTCGGCCAGGAGGCTGACGGTCACCGGCCCGCGCGGCGCGGAACCCTCCGAGGAACCCGCGAACGCCACGGACACCGAGGAGCTCTCCGTGCGCTTGGCGAGGGTGGTGCCGGCGGAGATGACCGCGTAGGCCGTGCCGCGCGGCGGCACCGTGAGACGGGCGCCGGAGTTCTTCCGTACCGGCGGCAGCGGCTTGGCGGCCCCGTCGAAACGCAGCAGCGGAGCGCGGTAGAGGCGGCAGGGACGGTTCGCGGTGTTCCTGAACGACACGGTCACCGGGCCGCCCTGCCCCCGCCGCTGGGAGAAGCTGACCCCGTACGAGCCGGGGGAGCAATCGGTCGTCCGCCGCGCCGCCGGGGTGGGGGTGCTCCTGTGGTGCGTACCCCCGATGGTCCGGGGCGGATAGCGGTGGGGCGACGTGTACGAGTGCGACGACGAGGAGTGTGACGAGGACGAGGAATGCGACGAGGAGTGCCGCGAGCCGCGCTTGCCGGACGAACCGCCGCTGCAACCCGTCAGCACCAGCGTGGAGCAGAGCCCGACGGCCAGCGCGGCGTACGCGGTGGAGCGGCGACGAAAACAGCGTGTGGTCAAGAGAGTTCCCCCGTGTCTCGCACCGCCCGACGGGGCGGTGCCTCGGCCATGGCACGGCCACGATAGCGATCGGTCCGTGCGGCGGAGGATGGGCAGGGTGCCCCGGCCGGTGGGCGGGCTACCAGGAGGCGGCGGTGTCCGGGTCCTTCTGCCAGTAGGAGACCCACGCACTGTCGTCGAGGTACACCGCGCCGCCGGGCAGTGCCACCCGCGCCGAACCGCCCGAGAAGCCGTGTCCGCCCGGGCCGGGAAGGCTGATCGACACTGAGGTCACCCTGTGGCCGCCCCGGCCGCTGCCGTCGGCCGAGGAGGTCATCACGGAGGCATAGCCGGACGCGTCGGGAGCCAGCGTGACCACGGCCCGCGGCTGGCTGTCCTGGAGCGCGGTGACCGAGGACCGGGCATCGCCGAACGTCAGATACGGGTACGCGGTGAGATCGCAGGCGCTGCCGGAGGTGTTCTTCGCCTTCAGCAGCAGATGGTTGAGGGGCCGGGCGAGCGGGCTGACGGTGAAGTCGAGGTGCTTCACCTCGCAGACGGGCCGGGGGGCCTCGGGGCCGGGGCGGTCTTCGTGACCGGGGGGCGCGGCCGTTCCGGCCCGCCCGGTGCTGCCACCACCGTGTCCGGCAGCGGGACTCTCCGCCGGTGTGCCGCCGGACCGTTCCCCGTTGTTCTCCGGCCGGGGCGTCGCACTGTGTCCCTTGCCGGGCCGGGGCTCCGGTGTGGCGCCCGGCGACGCGGTCTCCTGCTGCGCCGCCATCCCCTTGGCCTCCTGGGGTGCCGGGTCGAACGACGGTGCCTCGGATGTCCTGAGCGAGTCCTCCTGGATGTTGCAGGCGGTGAAGGTGCAGGTGGCGACGACGGTCAGGGCGGCCGCCGCGAGCCGGGGTGCCCGATGCCGCAGGGCCGTACGGCGCGGGCGTCGAGCGGCGACGGCGGGGCGTGCGTCGATGCGCGGCATGGCGTTCTCCCCGGCGGGTCGGATGTGCTGCGAGCCTTCTCAGACTGCCGGTGCCCACTGCCGTGCCACTAACGCCTGCCTAACGCCTTCGGGGGACAGTTCCGGCCCCGCCGTGACGTCCTTTTCCTGTTGGCGTACGGCATCGCGGATACACGACGAGCTGCGGGAGTTGCCGTACCCGCCATGTGTTTCACGTGAAACGGCGCATCGCGACGGGCCGTCGTCCTCATGCGCGGTAGCGAGAGAGATGCGGGTGGGCGCCGCGCCCGTCCCGTTTCACGTGAAACGCGATGCGAGGCAGCGACCACCGCCGCCATCATCTTCCGTAATGGCAAAGGGAACTGGCGGACAGAAGGGAATCGCTTCCATCGCTCCGTTTCACGTGAAACGGCTCATCTTCCCTGACCCCAAGGCTCGTTGGCCTACTTCCCCCCGTCGCCCCCCGACCGCTCCTCGTCCTCCGCGCGCGTGTCCCGTGCGAACAGCTGGGTGAGCGTACTGATCGTGTAGACATCGGTGGACTCCTCGTCCACCAGGTGCATATCGGTGAGCCGGTCCAGTCCGTCCTGGGTGCGCTCCGGATCGTAACCGGCGAGCGAGGCCGCGACCGAGGCGTTCAGGTGCCCGTCGGCGCTGGTGGCCAGGGCGCTCAACAGCCGTGCGTCGTCCGCCGACAGCCGGGCCACGGACATCCGCAGCGCCGCCGCGATACCGGTGTCCTCCGCCGACAGCAGGGACAGCCGCCGCCGCTCGTCGCGCAGTGCGGCGGCCAGCCGGGCCAGCCGCCAGCGCGGCCGGGCGGTGAGCTGCGCGGCGGCGGCCCGCAGCGCCAGAGGCAGACCGTCGCACAGCCCGACGAGTTCCCGTGCGGCCGCCGGGTCCTCGGCGACCCGTTCCGGTCCGAGCATCGCGCCGAGCAGGGCGGCGCCCTCCTCGTGACCGAGGGCCTGGAGGCCGACCGGACGGGCGCAGTCGGTGGCGACCAGGCCGTCGAGGCGGCTGCGGCTGGTGACGACGGTGGCGCAGTGCCGTCCGCCGGGCAGCAGCGGCCGCACCTGGGCCGAGCTGCCGGCGTTGTCCAGGACGACCAGCAGTCTGCGGTCCGCGACCAGTGACCGGAACAGCGCGGAAGCGGCCTGGGCCGAGGAGGGAACACGCGCCGCCGGGGTGCCGAGCGCGAGCAGGAAGTCGCGCAGGACCTCGGCGGGTTGGGCCTCATCGCCTTCGCCGAAGCCGCCCAGGTCGGCGAAGAGCTGGCCGTCGGGGAAGGCGGCGGCGTGCTGGTGCGCCCACTGCACGGCGCAGGCGGTCTTGCCGACGCCGGCCGGTCCCGCGACCACGGCGAGCGGGCTGTCCCCCGTCGTGCGGTCGGTCAGGGTGCCGGTCAGCGCGGCGAGTTGGGGTTCACGGCCGAGGAA
>NZ_JCANQV010000130.1:0-16313 GCF_059553635.1 Candidatus Streptomyces philanthi | reverse complement strand
TCACCGGAAGGCGCGCGGGAGGGGGCGTCCGACGGGGGGCCCGCCGGGGCGTCCGAACGTCCGTGCGCCGGATCGTGCGCCGGGGCATCGGAGGGAGGGGCGGACGGGCCGGCGGAGGGGCTGCCGGAAGGGTCGGCGGTGGGCCGGTCCGCGTCCGCGTCCGTCCCCGTGCCCTCACCCTTGCCCTTGCCCCCCTCGTCCTCGCCGGAGGGCCCCGGGGGCGTCGCCTTCCCCGTGGAGGGCGCGGACGTACGGGACGGTTCCGGTTCCGGGGTGCTGGTGCCGCCGGGGTCGACATCGGGGGTGCGGCCGTCGCGGGTCAGTCCGGCCTTCGCGGCGCAGCCCGCCCAGGCGTCCGGGCCCCGGTCGGCGAGGACCGCCTCGGCGATGGCGATCTGCTGGGCGCGGCTGGCCTGGTCCGGGGTCGGCGCGTACTCCAGTCCGCCGTACCGCTTCCACATGTCCTGGGTCAGCTGGAGCCCGCCGTAGAAACCGTTGCCGGGGGCGCTGCTCCAGACGCCGCCGCTCTCGCACTGGGCGACACGGTCCCAGGTGGCGGCGTCGGCGGCCTGGGCGCCGCCCGCCGCGAACAGCGGCAGGGCGAGTCCGGCGCCGGTCACTCCCGCCGTGACGACGAGGGCCGGTGCTTGACGGGGGCGACGGTGTCTGCCGTTCCCGGAGCGCATGCGGTTGCCTTTCGAGCGGCGGTTGAGTTGTCCTGCGCGACCCGCCGCCCGGCCGAGGGATCGGCGGACGGCGCGGCCGCCGGGGCGGCCGTGGTCGGGTCGAAAGGTAGCCGGGGCCCCGGGCGATCACAAGCCGGTGTAGCGGAGATCACGTGCAGGTCACGCGGCCGACGCTCCGTCAGCATCCGTTCCGGATGCGCCGTTCCGTCGTGCTCGCGGCGGTATGACGGCCGCTCAGCGCGCCTCCGGGGTGAAGGCCACCGGCAGGGAGCGCAGTCCGCGCATGATGAGCCCGCCGCGCCAGCGCAGATCGGCCGGGTCCGCCGCGAGCCGGAGGTCCGGGAGGCGGGTGAGCAGGGTGGCGAGGGCGGTCTGTCCTTCGAGCCGGGCGAGGGGGGCGCCCAGGCAGTAGTGGATGCCGTGGCCGTAGCCGAGGTGCTGGTTGTCGCGGCGGCCGAGGTCGAGGACGTCGGGGTCGGTGAAGCGTTCCGGGTCGCGGTCGGCGGCGGCGAGGACGACGAGGACGGGCTCGCCCTCGGATATCCGCTGCCCGCCCAGCGTCAGCTCCTGGGTCGCGAAGCGCCAGGTCGCCAGCTCGACCGGCCCGTCGTAGCGCAGCAGCTCCTCGATGCCGGTGGTGAGCAGGTCGTGATCGCCGGCCGCCAGGGACTTCTGGAGCAGTTCGCGCTGCGCGGGGTGGCGGAGCAGGGCGTGGACGCCGTTGCCTATGAGGTTGACGGTGGTCTCGAACCCGGCGAAGAGGAGGATGAACGCCATCGCGGCCACCTCGTTCTCGGTCAGGTGCTCGCCGTGGTCGGAGGCGCGGATCAGGGCGGATATCAGGTCCTCGCCGGGGACGGCCTCCGCTCCCAGGGCCGCGCGCTTGCGGTGGATCAGCTCGGCGAGGTAGCCGCGTATCTTCTTCACCGCCTTGGCGACGCCGCCGCGCGGACCGCCGCTGTGGCGGATCATGACGCCCGCCCACTCCCGGAAGTCGTCCTGGTCCTCGGGCGGAACGCCGAGCAGGTCGCAGATCGCGTAGATGGGGAGAGGGAACGCGAACTCGTGCAGCAGATCGGCCTCACCACGCGCCGCGAACCCGTCGATGAGACCGTCGGTCAGCTCCTGGACACGCGGGGCGAACGCCGCGACCCGGCGCGGCGTGAACGCCTTGGAGACGAGACGCCGCAGCCGGGTGTGGTCCGGCGGGTCGATGTTGAGCAGGTGCGTCATGAGGTTGGCGCTGCGCTCACCCGGGATGCCGACCTTGCCCTTGCCGTGCGCCGCCTCACTGTGGTGCACCGGATTCTTCGAGAGCCGCGCGTCCGCGAGCGCCTGCCGCGCGTCCCCGTACCGCGTCACCAGCCACGCCTCGACCCCACTGGGCAGCCGGGTCCGGTGCACCGGCGCGTTCTCCCGCAGCCAGGCGTAGGCGGGATACGGATCGGTGGCGAACTCCCAGGTGAAGAGTTCGGGCGCGGCGGGGCAGGCGCGGGGCGTGTCAGGGAGGTCGGGCGTTTCGGTCACCCTTCGACGGTATCCGGCGGGCGGGGGGACCTCGGGGTGGTGGGGCTCCGTACAAGGGGCTTCCTCCTTATATAAGGAGTGCCTTGATGAAGGGGGACGCCCTTGCGACAGCGGGGCGTCCCTGTAGAAGAGGACGCGGTCCGTCACCCGTCGCATGCGAAACGGTACGAACAGAAACCGACCGCACGCGATCACTCCCCTCCTCCGCCGGTCCGAGCCCCCCCGGCGTACCGTGACGCCAACCGTCGCCCGCGCCCCGCCCGCCCCGTGTGGCCGGAGCCGTCGCGGGCCCGAGAGGAGTCAGTCGTGAGGGACGAGAAGCTGGCCGCCTTCCTGGATGGCCTCCACCAGCGGGGACGCGAGCACGACGCCCCGCACGCGGACCGGCTGCTGCGGCTGCGCAACATGACCCCGGCGGCGGCCGGTTTCATCGGCCTGCTGATACGGGCGCAGCGCAGCGGCGAGGTGCTGGAGATCGGCACCTCCAACGGGTACTCGGCGGTCTGGTTCGCCGACGCGGTACGCGCCACCGGCGGCAGGCTGACCGGCGTCGAGGTGGACGAGGCGCGCGCCGAGGCGGCGCGGCGCAACCTTGCGGAAGCCGGCGTCGCCGACCACGCCCGTGTCCTGCACGCCGACGGCGCCGAGGTGCTGGCCGCCACCCCGGACGCCTCCGTCGACCTCGTCGTCCTCGACGCCGAACGCCCCGCCTACCCGGACTACCTCCCTCACCTGCGCCGCGTCCTGACCCCGCACGGGATCATCGCCGTGGACAACGCCGTCAGCCACGGCGACCAGGTCCGGCCCTTCCGCGACCTGCTGGAGGCGGACGACACCTTCGCGGTGCACCTGGAGGAGGTCGGCGACGGGGTACTCGTCGCGGTGCGCGAGGGGTGAGGGGCGGCGGCTCCTGACGGAAGCGGTCCCGGTGGGGCGCACCGTGGGCGAGGGGGCGCCCCGCCTCAGTCCCCGGCCGTCCCGCTCTCCGCCGCCACGATCGCGTCGCGGTAGGTACGGGCCGCCGCGCGGAGGGCGGCCTCCGGGTCGGTGCCCTCGGACTCGGCGCGGGCGGCCAGGGCCAGGAGTTCGTAGCCGATGCCCTGGCCCTGCGGGAGGGGGACGTCGAGGCCGGCGGTGCGGGTGCGGGAGGCGAGCTTGGCGGCGAGGGCGAGGCCGGGCTGGGCCAGCGGGACGCCCTCGGTCACCGAGGTGCGCTGCTTCTCCTCGGCCTTCTTGCGCAACCAGTGCGTCTTGACGTCCTCCGGGGTCTCGGCGCTGTCCTCGCCGAAGACGTGCGGGTGGCGGTGGATGAGCTTGTCGACGATCCCGGCGGCGACATCGTCCACGGAGAACGGCGCGTCGGGATCGTCCTCGGCGATCCGGGCGTGGAAGACGACCTGGAGCAGGACATCGCCCAGCTCCTCCCGCAGCGCGGTCCGGTCGCCCTCCTCGATCGCCTCGACCAGCTCGTACGCCTCCTCCAGCCCGTACTTCGCGAGGTCCTCGTGGGTGCGGATGCCGCTCCACGGGCAGGCGACGCGGATACGGTCCATGACCTGGACGAGATCCAGCAGCCGCGCCCCCGGCAGGTCGTACGAGCCGGGCAGCAGCTCCAGGTCCGGCATCGCCTCCCGCCCGGAACCGGCCATCCGCGCCAGCCCGTCGGTCAGCGCGCTCTCCCCCTCGGCGGAGGTGAGGACGACGACCGTACGGTCACCGTCCACGCAGAGCCCGACGAGCTCGCGCGCGTCGGGCACGCCCTCCTCGACGGTGACGCCCGCCTCCCGCAGATACGGGAGCTGCGGGTGCCCGGCGTCGGCGCACAGGACGCGGTCGGCGGCGCGCAGCGTCCGCCACGCCTCCCAGGACAGCAGGCCGGGCGCGACCCGGTGACTCGTGGTGAGCAGGACCAGGCGTCCGGTGGCGGGTGCGTCGTCGGCGTTCACACCACCGAACGTAACGCACCGGGCGGGGGCGGCGACGGGCGGGACGGGGCGTGGCTCACGCCTGCTGCTGGTTTTCGGGGGTCGGCTTGAGCCAGGGGGTCTTGGTCTGGGCGAGCATGACCTCGTTGTTGTTCCAGGTGCCGAAGCGTGGGTTGATGTTGATGCCCATGTGGCGGGAGGTCTTGGAGAGTTCGCGGGCGAGGGCGAACTGGCCCTCGGGGGTGGCGCGGTCGGCGTGGAGGTGGCGGGCGATGCCGTCCATGAGGAGTTGGTTGCGGATCTGGGCGTCGATGCGGTCGGGGGCGACGCCCTGGTCGAGCCACATGGCCTTGAGGCGTTCGGCGCCGTGGGTGCGCTGTTCCGCGGTGGCCCGGAGTTTCTGCACGTCGGCCGGGGTGACGGTGACGCCGTCGGCCTTGGCGGTGCGTTCCAGGACGCGGTCGAAGATCATGCCGTTGAGGGTGGCCAGGCTCAACCGGCCGCTGCCGGAGATCAGTTGCGCGCCCTGCGGGGAGCGGCGCTGCGCGTCGCGGACGTCGCTCACTCTGGCCTGCACCTGGGCGACGGTGATCCGCTGGCCGTCGACGACGGCCGCCGCGCCCGGATGCGGGGTGGTCCCGCACGCGGTGAGCAGGGGCGTCCCGGCGAGCAGGGCTGCTGCGGCGGATACGGAGAGCGCTGTCCTACGGCGGAACACGGGGCCTCCCGGCGAAGATCGTGAACGAGGCGGCGCGGCGCACGGGCGCCGTGCGGAACGGTGGTCGGGCGACTCCCCCGACGGTTGCCGGGAGAGGTGGCTCATCGATCTGGCGTTGATCGATGGTAGGGAGTCACCGTGATCCGGGCCACTGGTTGGACAACGATCACCGGACGATTTCAGGTGCGGGACGGGGGCGCGGCCGGCGGGCGGGGCCGCCCCCGCGCCGCGCCGCACCACGCCCCGTCACGCCCCCGCGCGCCGTTCCCGTGTCAATTCGCGGTGAAGCGGGACGGGGCCTCGGTCGGGTTGCCGCCGGTCGGGAGCTTTTCCTTGGGGCAGGTGTTGAGGACGCCGGTCATCGCCTTCTTCTCCGCCGGGGAGACCGCCAGCTCGTACTTCTTCTTCACGGCGACCTGGCGGGCGACGTAGGTGCAGCGGTAGGCGGTGTTGGCGGGCAGCCAGGTCGAGGCGTCGCCGTCGCCCTTCTGACGGTTCGCCGAGGAGTCGACGGCGATGAGGTTGAGCGGGTCGTTGGCCAGGGCGATGCGCTTGCTCGCCGACCAGGCGGCGGCGCCCTTCTTCCAGGCGTCCGAGAGGGCCACGACATGGTCGATGTCCACCTTGCTGCGGCCGCGCTCGTAGCGGATCGTCTGCCCGGTGTACGGGTCGTCGGGCAGGGTGCCGGAGACCACGGCGCACTTGCCGCGCAGACGGGTGTCCTGAAGGTCGCGCTTGAGGATGTCGTCGCGGGTGCCGCAGCCGTTGCCGTCGGTGTCGGCCCACGGGGTGCCGAAGTGGGAGCGGACGTATCCGGACTTGCCGGCGGTCCTCTTGACGGTCAGGGAGTTCACGGCGGCCAGGGCCGCGCCCTGCGTGGCGGTCTGCCCGTCCTTGGCGTCGGAGCCCTTGCCGTCCTTGCCGGGCGTGCAGCCGGTGAGGGCGAGCAGGGCGGCGAGGCCGGTGGCACCGGCGGCGAGACCGGTGCGGAGCGGCCGGGCGGTGCGGCGTGTCGTGGTTATCAAGTCGGGTATCCCATCCGGATCCGGGGTCACAGTGAGCGGGCGCGTACCGGAGGGAACCGGCGCGCGCCTTCGAGTATCTTTTCGGAAGTTGAGAGTGAGGACGTCCATGGACACGGCCGCAGCAACGGCGGCGGGCAGCAGCAACGGTTCCGTGCCCGGCGGTGCGGCCCCGGCCGGGCCCGCGATTCCTCCGTCCCGCCGTCCGGGACCGCCTGCCCCGGACGCGGGTGCGGTACACCGGCTGCGGGAGACCGCCGCCCGGTTGCGGGCGCCGCGTCTGGACCCGTACTGGATCGCCGCGTTGCTGTGCGTCTGTTACGCGGTCATCTCCATAAGCCGCTACCGGGCGCTGGGCACCTCCTCCTGGGACCTGGGCATCTTCGAGCAGGCGGTACGGGGCTACGCGCATCTCGGCGCGCCGGTCGTCGACCTCAAGGGGCCGGGGACCAATGTCCTCGGGGACCACTTCAGTCCCGTACTGATCCTGCTGGCGCCGTTCTACCGGCTCTTTCCCACGCCGGTGACGCTGCTGACGGCGCAGGCCCTGCTGTTCGCGCTGTCGGCGGTGCCGGTGACCCGGGCCGCCGCCCGGCATCTCGGCCGGGGCCGGGGCCTGGCGATCGGTGTCGCGTACGGGCTGTCGTGGGGGCTCCAGCGGGCCGTCGACTTCGACTTCCACGAGATCGCGTTCGCGGTGCCGCTGCTGGCGTTCGCCCTGGAAGCGGTGGTGAACCGGCGGTGGACCGCCGCGGTGTGCTGGGCGGCGCCGCTGGTCCTGGTCAAGGAGGACCTGGGGGTCACGGCCGCCGCGATCGGGGTGGTGGTGCTGGTCCGGGCGCGCCGGTTCGTCCCGTCGGCGGTGGCACTGGTCGCGTTCGGCCTCACCGCCACCGCCGTCACCCTCGGCATCGTCATCCCCGCCTTCAACGGGACCGGGTCGTACGACTACTGGAGCAAGCTCGGCGGCGAGGGCGGTGAGGCGCCCGTCGTGCCGTTGGGGACGGCGGTGCGGACGTTGCTGTGGGTGCTGCTGCCCACCACCGGTCTGCTGGCGCTGCGTTCCCCGGTGCTGCTGGCCGCGCTGCCGACGCTCGGCTGGCGTTTCGTCTCGCACGAGTCGCACTACTGGGGCACGGACTGGCACTACAACGCCGTACTGATGCCCGTCGTCGTCCTGGCGCTGGTGGACGTCCTGCCGCGCGCCGGCGCGTCCGCGCGCCCCTGGCTCCGGGCGTACGCGCGGCACGCGCCGGCCGCCGTGCTCGCCGCGGCCCTCGCGCTGACGACCTCACTGCCTCTCTCGCGCCTGACCGAACCCGCCACGTACCAGGTGCCGCCGGGCGTCGCCGCCGCCGAGGCGCTGCTGGCGCGCATCCCGGACGACGCGACCGTCGAGGCCGACATCAAGCCGATCAGCCGTCTCACGGGCCGCGCCCGGGTCTTCTGGATCGGTGACACCCGGGGCATCTCACCGCAGTACGTCGCGGTGCAACTGCGGCCCGGCACCGCGCCGGAGCAGGCCGCGGCCGAGGCCGCGCAGCGCCACCCCGGCTCCTCGTTCGTCCCGCTCGGCACCGCCGCGGATCTCGTCGTACTGCACCGGACGTCGGCCCGCTGACCCAGCGTCGTCGTAGGGCGGGCCGGGCTGTGACGGCAGGCCCTACCGTGACGCCATGACCATCGAACCGACGGCCGTGGCACGCACCGAGGTGATCGTGCTCAACGGCGGATCGAGCTCCGGGACCTCGTCCCTGGCCCGCGCGGTGCAGGACGTGCTGCCCCGGCCCTGGCTCACCTTCGGCGTGGACTCGCTGATCGAGGCGATGCCGCCCAGCCTGATGGACCGCGCCGACGGACTGGTGCTGGCGCCGGACGGCACGGTCACCACGGGGCCCGTCTTCCGCGCCGTGCAGCGGGACTGGCGGCGGGGCATCGCGGCGATCGCCCGCGCGGGGACCGGCGTCATCCTCGACGAGGTGTTCCTCGGCGGGCGCGCCGAACAGGAGCAGTGGGAGGAGTTGCTGGACGGTCTGGAGGTGCTGTGGGTGGGGGTGCGGTGTGCCCCGGAGACCGCCGCCGCGCGGGAACGCGCCCGCGGCGACCGGGTGCCGGGCATGGCCGTCTCCCAGGCACACCGCGTCCACCGGGGCGTCCGCTACGACATCGAGGTGGACACCGGCACGGAGGGTCCCGAGGGGTGTGCCCGCCGGGTCGCGGCCCGGGTGCGTTGACGGGGGCGCTGCCGCGGGGACGGGCGGTGCGTCACTGACGGCGGGCGTCGGGCCCGGGCGGCTACTGCCAGTGCGGGCGGCCGCTCTGCATCGCGCAGTGGAGCGTGGCGCCGTGCGCGTCCTGGGTGGTGAGGCCGAGGTGGATCTTCTTGCAGAACTGTCCGCGCTGGTAGTGGTTGCCGGACGGGGCGAGGATGACGTTCCCCTGGGCGGCGGAGCCGGAGGTGCCGCCCGAGGTGCCGCCGGTCCCGCTCGTCGTGGGCCGGCTGTGGCTCGTGGGGTGCGGCTGCGGTGCCGGGGCGGACGGGCGGGGCGGGGGCGGTGCCACCGCCTTGGCGGGTGCTTCGGCCGGGGTGGAAGCGGGCGGTGTCGGCGACGGGGTCCGGGAGGGGGACGCGGACGGGGTGGCCGACGGGGAATCCGTGGGGGACGCGGACGGTGACGGGCTGACGGAGGCGGAGGCGGACGCCGTGGCGCTCGGCGTCGGACGGTCGCCGCCCCCAGTGCCGTCCGGCCCGCATCCGGTGAGGGCGGCCAGCGCGGCGGCCGTCAGCGCGACGGTGGACAGGGCGGTACGGCATGCGCGTATCACGGCAGGACATCCTGAGCGGGAGAAAAGGTACCGGGTGGACGATCACCACCCCGGCCCGACCTTAAGCGGACATCTCCCCCGGGTCAGCGGCCGAAAGTCCTGAACCGGACATGCCAGCGGGCCGGTTTTCGCCCGGTGGGCCGCCGTCCGAGAGCCGCCGCGAGGCGAGGGCCGAACGGGCCGCCTTCCGTACGGCCTTGGGTGCACCCGGCACGGCAGAGCACACAGGAGAGGCGCCGCCGCGGCCACCGTCGGCAGCCGGCTCCGGCTCTCGTGCGGAACACCGGCCACGTCCGCCCGCCGGGTTCAGTCCTCGCGGATGCCGAGCAGGTCGCCGGGCCGGCAGTGCAGTTCGCGGCAGATCGCGGTGAGGGTGGAGAAGCGGATCGCCTTCGCCCGGTCGTTCTTCAGGACGGAGAGGTTGGCCACCGTCACCCCGACCCTGGCCGCCAGATGGGACAGGGTCATGCCGCGCTCGGCCAGCAGCCGGTCCAGGTGGACCTGGATCCGGTGCTCCTCCTCCGGCGGCATCAGACCAGCCCCTCCGTGTCGGCACGCAGTTTCGTGCCGCGCCGGAAGACCTCGCCCAGGGCGAGGATGAGGAAGGCGAGCAGGACGTACTCGCCGGTGAAGGTGGCCGAGAAGGGGATCCGGTCGGCCATGGGGGTGCCGCCCACCAGCGCCTGCGTGGTGACCGCGGGCAGCACCGGGGACAGGACGGCCTGCGCCAGCACCACGAGCCCTATGACCCTCAGGCGTCCGGCGTTCTTCGGCACGAAGACGTCGCCGGTGCGCAGGGTCCCGGCCATCCGGAGGAGGAGGGCCAGGATGACGAGCAGGAGCAGGCTGCCGGTGATCTGCGGCAGGGCGAGCAACAGGCGCTGCCCCAGGTCGGGGTCGGCGAGGACGAGGTCGGCCTGGTGGGTGCCGGTGAGGGTCATGCCGTGCCCCGGCGCCTGCCCGGTCACGGCGCCGGGCACCCGGGCCGCGACCTCGGTCCGGACCTCGCGGGTGTCCACCGGATCGACGAGGCCGGCCACCCCGAGGACCGGGAGCAGTACCCCGAACACGGCGGCCAGCACGGCCGCCAGACCCAGAGCCGCTTCCAGCAGCCGGTTGTCGGTCCGGCTCCACCGGAACGTCGTCCCCATGTCTCTCCCCGTCGGTCGGAGCGCAGCGGCTCGCATATCGATGATCGATACTATCGATAATCGATATGCGAGCCGTCAAGTCCGGCAGACGCCGGGGAGCACCCGGAGCCGGTCCGTGAGGCGGCGGCCCGTCACTCCTTCACGCCGATGCCGCCGACGGGACCGTGGGGACGGCGGCTCCGGGCAGGTTCCACCAGTCGGAGACGGCCGGGATGTCCACCGGCTCGTCGCTGGCGTCCTCGGGGGTGTCGCTGAACACCGTCGGCAGGCCCGCGGGGTCGTCCGGGGTGGTGTAGCGCAGGGAGGTGATGCCCCAGTCCTGCGCGCCGCGGATGTACGAGCCGAGGGTGCGCAGGTACTGGCGCAGGCCCTCGCTCGCGTTCTCGGCGAGCTGCCCGCTCAGGCGCAGGAAGAGGGACAGCACCCGGTCGCGCTGGGATATCGCGCAGGTCAGGGCCTGTTCGGGGGTGAGCCCCCGCTCGTGCTGGAGGACGCGCAGCGCGTTGAGGTAGTAGCCGTCGTCGGCGCGGCTCTCCTTGTGGTACGAGAAGATGTCGTTGTCCCAGACGATGACGAACGAGGCCATGTCGGCGAGCGCGGTGACGAGCGCGTCGTCCCGCTCCCCCGGCGCCAGCTCGTAGTCGTAGCCGATCTCCAGCAGCGGGAACACCACGGTGGTCGCGCCGTTGTAGAGGCGCATCAGGGTGTAGTCGTTGAGGCTGGGGACGGTGCCCTCGACGCGGTGGTGGGCCTCCCAGCAGACGCTGAAGACGTACTCGCGCAGGGCGTGTATCCAGCGGGCCACCTGGGCGGGCGTGCCGAAGCGGACCATGCGGGCCTGGAGGTCGCGCAGCCCGCGGGCGAGGGCGTCGTCGGTGAGCATCGGGGCGTCGGGGGCCTGGGCGACGCGCAGCAGGCGGTGCATCGCGGCGATCAGGGCGCCGGGCTGCCGGCCGAGTTCGCCCTCCTCGCAGTAGCCGTCGTCGACGGCGAACAGCCACAGGACGAAGTCGGAGAGGAGTTCCACGACCTCCTCGCGGCCCTCGGGGAGGATGCGGGAGGCGAAGGTGCCGATGCTGTGGGTGACCAGCCGGGCGCGCAGCTCCTCGGAGCCCATCTCCAACTCGTGGGCCCACCGGGTGGTGTGCTCCTCGACGGCCCGGTGCCGCGGGTGCACCGCGGGCGGGATCGGCGTGAATAGGGGAGGAACGGCGAGCTGGGTCCCCACTCCTGATCACCTCTCAGTCGTCGTCCGGCACTCCCGGCCGCGCCTGGTGCCGACGGCCGTCACGAGTGCCACGGGCACTCTTGAGTGATCAACTAGGGCGCATAGTACGCACGAGTGTTCGCCCGTCCAAGGGTCTGTTCGCCCGTTGTTCGAACCCATTGCCGCCGTACCGGAGGTGACGGCGGCTCGCTTTTCAGGGCACTTCCGGGACGTATCCGTACAGTTCCACCTGCTCTTTTGCGCAGACAGCGGAACCGGGGGAAACGTCCCGGTGACGGTTGCGGAACCCTACTGATCGTTATGTTTACGCAAACCTAATGACCGTTACGGAACAGGGAGCGCCACCAGGAGGCACTACTGCCCTCGGGGGCCGACGGCGCGCCGGAAGCGGCCACGGGCTCCGCGGAGCGCGCCGGCGCGGCGGGGGCGGCGGTGCGGGCGCGGACCGCGGCGAAGCCGCCCGTCCCGGAGCCGCCGGAGCGCAGTGGCTGGAACTGCACGGGCAGGCTGACGATACGGCGCGAGAAGCCCTCGTTGCGCCACACCGGCTCCGTCCCCTCCACCAGGCGCAGGTCCTTGAGGGTGCCGAGCAGCAGATCGACGCTGGTCTCCGCGATGGCCCGGCCGAAGTCGGCGCCGGGGCACTCGTGCGGCCCGCCGCTGAAGGCGAGGTGCGCGCGGTTGCCGTGCACCGGAACGGAGAGGTCGGGCCGGATCTCCGGGTCGATGTTGGCGGCGGCCACACCGAGCAGCAGCATGTCGCCGGCCTTGATGCGCCGGCCGCCGAGTTCGGTGTCGACGGTGGCCCAGCGACCGGGGATGACGGGCAGCGGGGCCTTGTCCCACAGCACCTGCTCCACCGCGTCGGGCAGGGTCATCTGACCGCCCGACAGGTGACCGCGGAAGCGGCGGTCGGTGAGGACGACGGAGAGGACGTTGCCGATGAGGTTGCTGGTGGTCTCGTTGGCGGCGACCAGCACCAGCCGCAGATGCTCGATGATCTCCGAGTGGGTCAGCGCGGACTCGTGGTCGATGAGCGCCGAGGCGAAGTCATGGGCGTGCCCGCCCCGCTTGTTCGCCACCAGGCGTTCCAGCGTGGTCCTGATGAACTCGTTGCTCGCGGTGGCGGTCTCCGTACCCTTCATCAGGTCCACGACCGCGTCGACGAGTTGCGGACCGTTCTCCTCGGGCATTCCCAGCAGCCTGGTCATCACCAGCATCGGCAGCCGCTCGGCGAAGTCGGTGACCAGGTCGGCCCGGCCGCTCGCGCCGAAACCGTCCATCAGCTGCTGGGTGTAGCGGGTGACGTAACGGCGGATGCCGCGGCGGTCGAGCGTGCCCAGGCTGTCGACGACGGCGGCGCGCAGCCGGCGGTGCGGCTCGCCGTCGAAGAAGACGCACACCGGGGCGGGCTCCACCAGGGGCCGCAGCGGGGAGTCCTCCGCGACCTTCCCCTCCCGGAACATCGACCAGATGCGGGAGTCGCGGACGAAGCGGTGCGGGCTGTTCATCACCTCGCGGTTCTCGGTGTACCCGAGCACCAGCCAGGCCGGCAGCCCGCCCGGCAGCAGGACCGGGGCGACCTGGCCGTGCTCCGCGCGCAGCCGGGTGTACAGCTCGGACGGCAACTCGTCCGTCTCGTCGAAGAGGTGGTGGGCCCCGGCCCCGGCGTGGTGCGCGGGGCAGCCGGGCGGCGGGACGAGGGCGGTGTCGTCGGGGTGCGGGGAGGCGTTCACGGTCTCTCCGTTGGGTCGTGGGACGGTGCTGCGGCGGGCCGGTGGCACCGCCGATGTGCAGGTCATCCTGCCAACAGAGCCGGAACCGGGGGACGGCGGAGGCGCGCTCCGCCGTCCCGGACCGCTCGTCAGCCCAGAATAGTCGTCAGGAACTCCCCCACCCACGCGAGCAGTTCACGGCCGACGAGCGGCTTGCCGCCGATGCGGGCCGTGGTGGGCCGGGGCACCAGGACCTGGCGGGTGGCCGGCTTGAGGACCGTGCGCGGATGCAGCCGCTTGAGGCGCAACTCCTGGGATTCGCGCAGCTCGACGGGGCCGAAGCGGATGTTGGAGCCCTGGAGGGTGATGTCCTCCACCCCGCAGGAACGGGCCAGCATCCGCAGCCCCGCGACCAGCAGAAGGTTCTCCACCGGCTCGGGCAGCTTGCCGTAACGGTCGGTCAGCTCCTCGCGGACGGCGGCGATGTCCTCCTCGGTGGAGGCGGACGCGATGGCGCGGTACGCCTGAAGGCGCAGCCGCTCGCCGGGCGCGTAGTCGTGCGGGACGTGCGCGTCGACCGGCAGCTCGATCTTCACCTCCAGCGGGGGCTCCTCCTCCGGGCCGCCCTCCAGCGACGCCCGGTAGTCCGCGACGGCCTCGCCGACCATCCGTACGTACAGGTCGAAGCCGACGCCCGCGATATGGCCGGACTGCTCGCCGCCGAGGAGGTTGCCCGCGCCGCGGATCTCCAGGTCCTTCATGGCGACGTACATGCCGGCGCCCATCTCGGTGTGCTGGGCGATGGTCGCGAGACGCTCGTGGGCGGTCTCGGTCAGCGGCTTCTCCGGCGGGTAGAGGAAGTAGGCGTAGCCGCGCTCGCGGCCCCGGCCCACCCGGCCGCGGAGCTGGTGGAGCTGGGAGAGACCGAAGTTGTCGCCGCGCTCGACGATGAGGGTGTTGGCGTTGGAGATGTCGATACCGGACTCCACGATCGTGGTGGAGACCAGCACATCGAACTTCTTCTCCCAGAAGTCGACGACGACCTGCTCCAGCTGGGATTCACCCATCTGCCCGTGCGCCGTCTGGACCCGCGCCTCCGGGACGATCTCCCGCAGCCGGGCCGCGGCCTTGTCGATGGACTCGACACGGTTGTGGATGTAGAAGACCTGGCCCTCGCGGAGCAGCTCCCGGCGGATGGCCGCGCCGATCTGCTTCTGCTCGTACGGGCCGACGAAGGTGAGGACCGGGTGCCGCTCCTCGGGCGGGGTGGTGATCGTCGACATCTCGCGGATGCCGGTGACCGCCATCTCCAGCGTCCGGGGGATCGGGGTGGCCGACATCGTCAGCACGTCGACATTGGCGCGCAGCTTCTTCAGCTGCTCCTTGTGCTCGACGCCGAACCGCTGCTCCTCGTCGACGATGACCAGGCCCAGGTCCTTGAACCTGGTCTCGGACGAGAAGAGGCGGTGGGTGCCGATGACGATGTCGACGGAGCCGTCCCGCAGCCCCTCCAGCGTCGCCTTGGCCTCGGTGTCGGTCTGGAAGCGGGACAGCGACCGGACCTTGACCGGGAACTGGCCGTAGCGCTCGGTGAACGTTCCGTAGTGCTGCTGGACGAGCAGGGTCGTGGGGACGAGGACGGCGACCTGCTTGCCGTCCTGGACGGCCTTGAAGGCGGCGCGGACCGCGATCTCGGTCTTGCCGTAGCCGACGTCGCCGCAGATCAGCCGGTCCATCGGGACCGACTTCTCCATGTCCTCCTTGACCTCGGCGATCGTGGTGAGCTGGTCGGGCGTCTCCGCGTACGGGAAGGCGTCCTCCAGCTCGCGCTGCCAGGGGGTGTCCGCGCCGAAGGCGTGACCGGGGGCGGCCATCCGAGCCGAGTACAGCTTGATCAGGTCGGCGGCGATCTCCTTGACGGCCTTCTTGGCCCGCGCCTTCGTCTTGGTCCAGTCGGCGCCGCCGAGGCGGTGCAGCGTCGGGGCCTCCCCGCCGACGTACTTGGTGACCTGCTCCAGCTGGTCGGTGGGGATGTAGAGGCGGTCGCCGGGCTGGCCGCGCTTGGCGGGCGCGTACTCGACGAGCAGGTACTCGCGGGTGGCGCCCTGGACCGTGCGCTGCACCATCTCGATGTAGCGGCCCACACCGTGCTGCTCGTGGACGATGTAGTCGCCCGCCTCCAGGGTGAGCGGGTCGATGGTCTTGCGGCGCCGGGCCGGCATCCGGGCGGCGTCCTTGCCGGCCGCCTTCTGGCCCGACAGGTCCGTCTCGGTCAGGACGGCGAGACGCAGGCCGGGCGCGACGAAACCGTTGTCGATGGAGCCGCAGGCGACATGGACGAGGTTCGGGGAGAGCGCGGTGAGGTCCGCGTCGAGGCGGGCGGCGACGCCCTCGCCGCCGAGCACCTCGACCGTACGGGCGGCCGGGCCGTGGCCCTCGGTGACGTAGACGGTGCGCCAGCCGTCGGCCAGCCACTGCCGGGTGTCGGCCAGGGCGCGCCGGGTGTCGCCGCGGTAGGTCTCGGGGGCGCGCAGGCCCAGCGTGAGGGTGTCGCCGTCGCCCTCGTCGTCCTCGGGGGTGGCGGCGAAGGGGGACACCGACCACCACATCATCCCCAGCTCGCGCGCCCGGTCACGGACGTCCGCGATGCCCCACAGCGACGCCGCGCCGACATCGATCGGGGCATCCCCCCCGCCCGCGCTCGCGGCCCAGGACGCCTGGAGGAACTCCTGGCTGGTGGCGACCAGGTCGGCGGCCCGGGTACGTACCCGTTCCGGGTCGCACACCACGGCCATGCTGCCGGCGGGCATCACGTCCAGCAGCAGTTCCATGTCGTCGACGAGGACCGGGGCCAGGGACTCCATGCCCTCGACGGCGATGCCCTCGGCGATCTTGCCGAGGAGTTCGCCCAGCTCGGGGTGGTCCTCGGCGAGGCGGGCGGCGCGCTCGCGCACCTCGTCCGTCAGCAGCAGCTCCCGGCACGGCGGCGCCCACAGGCCGTGCTCGGCGATCTCCAGGGACCGCTGGTCGGCGACCTTGAAGTAGCGGATCTCCTCGACGTCGTCGCCCCAGAACTCCACCCGCAGGGGGTGCTCCTCCGTCGGCGGGAAGACGTCCAGGATGCCGCCGCGTACGGCGAACTCGCCGCGCTTCTCGACCAGTTCGACGCGGGCGTAGGCGGCCGCGGCCAGCGCGTCGACGACCTCCTCCAGGTCGGCGTTCTGCCCCGTGCGCAGGCTGACCGGCACCAGATCGCCCAGGCCCTTGACCTGCGGTTGGAGCACGGAGCGGATCGGCGCGACCACGACCGAGACAGGGCCGGCCGCCGGGTCGTCGGCGCTGGGGTGGGCGAGGCGGCGCAATACGGCGAGGCGGCGGCCGACGGTGTCGGAGCGCGGCGAGAGCCGCTCGTGCGGCAGGGTCTCCCAGGAGGGGAACTCCACGACGGAGTGCTCCTGGCCGGCCGGGACCAGGGTGCGCAGGGCGGCGGCGAGGTCCTCGGCCTCGCGGCCGGT
>NZ_JCANQV010000129.1:0-16393 GCF_059553635.1 Candidatus Streptomyces philanthi | reverse complement strand
CCGCGCACCACCACCCGGGCCACGGAAGGGAGCCACCCATGACCGCACCGGTACTGGAGGCCGGGGCCGGGGCACCATGGAGTCGAGGAGGCGACACCATGACCCCCAGCTCCGCCGCACACCCGCAGATGCCCGTCGAGGACTTCGAGGCCCTCGCCCACCGGGCGCCGGAAACCGTGACGCTCGAATTCATCAACGGGAAGCTAGAGGTCAAGCCGGTGCCGGACGGGGACCACGACGAGATCATCATGTGGGTCCAGGACCAGTGCATGCAGCACCGGCCCGACCTGCGGCTCTACCGCGAGCGGGGCCTCCAGGTGGAGCACTGCCGCAAGGGCCGCGCCCGGCCCGACGGCGCCCTCGCGCCCAGGCGGCACTTCGCGGGACACCCGGAGTGGTCGGCGCCCGAGGGTGTTCTGATGACCGTCGAGGTCACCTCGAAGGACGGGGACACCAAGCGCCGCGACCACCACGACAAGCGCGACGGCTACGCACAGGCCGGTATCCCCGTCTATCTCCTCGTCGACCGGGACCACTCCACCGTCGTGGTCCACAGCCGTCCGGAGGGCGGCCGTTACCGGGACCGGAGCGAGCACCCGTACGGGGCCGTGGTGGAGCTTCCGGAACCCGTCGGCATCACGCTCAAGACCGAGGAGCTGAAGGACTTCACCGGCTGACCGCCCTCGCCGGAACCGTCTCCCCGCTCCCGTCCGTCCCAGCGGCCTCGTCCGCCCCGGTCGGCTCCCAACACTGCACGCCCTTCAGCCCCGGTATGCGGTCCCGGGTGAAGACGGGGTCGAGGCCGGCCCGGCGCTGGGCCACGTAGTCGTCCAGCAGCCGGAAGGCAATCACCGAAAGGGGGATGATCGCCGCCAGGTTGACGAGGGCCATGAAGCCCATGAAGACGTCCGCGAGGTTCCACACCACGCTGACCGAGCCGAGCGCCCCGAGGAAGACCACGGCCAGCACCAGCGCCCGGTAGGTGGGCAGGACCCAGGCGCGCCGGGTCATGAAGCTGATGTTGGACTCGCCGTAGTAGTAGTTCCCGATCATGGAGCTGAAGGCGAGCATGAAGACCACCAGCGTCAGGACATGACCGGCCCAGCCGCCGAGGGAGGCGGTCAGCGCGTTCTGGGTCAGGTCGGCGCCCTGGCGGCCGCCCAGCTCCGGCTGGGTGGTGAGGATGATGAACGCGGTCATCGTGCAGATCAGCAGGGTGTCGAAGAAGACGCCCAGGGACTGGACGAGGCCCTGCTTGACCGGGTGCGTCACCTCGGCGGCGGCACCCGCGTTGGGGGCCGAACCGAGGCCCGCCTCGTTGGAGAACATGCCGCGCCGGATGCCCTGCTGGATCGCGGCGCCGAGGCCGCCGGCCGCCAGTTCGCGGAAGCCGAAGGCGCCGCCGATGATGTCGCCGAAGACGCGCGGCAGGTCAGAGATGTTGAGCAGGACGACGATCGCGCCGAGCAGCAGGTAGATCACGGCCATCACGGGCACCAGCACCGTCGTCACCGAGGTGATCCGGCGCACCCCGCCGCAGATCGCGAGCCCCAGCAGCACCGCCAGCAGCAGACCGATCGCCGGTGCGAACCAGCTCGCACCGCTACCGGAGAACGAGCCGGAGGCCACCGCGGTGATGGTGTTGGACTGCACCGCGTTGAAGACGAAACCGAAGGTCACGGTGATCGTGACGGCGAACAGCACCCCGAGCCAGCGCTTACCGAGCCCGTAGCGCATGTAGTACGCGGGGCCGCCCCGGAAGATGCCGGGCCGTTCGCCGCGCACCTTGTAGAGCTGGGCGAGCGCCGACTCGACGAACGCGGAGGCGCCGCCGATGAGCGCCATCACCCACATCCAGAAAACCGCGCCGGCGCCACCGAGCGTGACGGCCGTCGCGACACCGGCGATATTGCCGGTGCCGACGCGCGCGGCGGCGGAAATGGTGAACGCCCCGAAGGACGAGACGCCCTTCCTGCCGTCCGGTCCCGGTGCCGCCTTGTCCTTCAGGACCCGCAGCATCTCGGGAAACATCCGCATCTGCACGGCCTTGGAGCGGACCGTGAAATACAGGCCCGCACAGATGACCAGCGGAATCAGCAGATAGGTCCAGAAACCGTCGTTGACGGCGACGATCAGGGAGTCGAAAGTGCTCATCGGGTCCTCGGAGTCGGGGTCGGGCAGGGCTCCCCCGGTCCGGGGACGGGGAGAGGGGCGGCTCGGCTCTGAGCTCCGCGCGATGCCATGCGTGAAAAATCGTAGCAATGGGACCTTTGGCCCCATAACCCCTTGAGAGAAACGACACCCTCCCCGACAACGCCACGGGGGCGGCACCCTCCCGAAGGAAGATGCCGCCCCCGTGGACTGCGGACGGGAATCCGATCCGTACGGATCAGAAGTCCATGTCACCGCCGGGCATGCCGCCCGGAGCGGCCGGGGCGGCCTTCTCCGGCTTGTCGGCGATGACGGCCTCGGTGGTCAGGAACAGCGCGGCGATGGACGCGGCGTTCTGCAGCGCGGAGCGCGTGACCTTGGCCGGGTCGAGGATGCCCTCGGCGATCATGTCGACGTACTCGCCGGTGGCGGCGTTCAGACCGTGGCCGACGGCCAGGTTGCGCACCTTCTCCACGACGACGCCGCCCTCAAGACCACCGTTGACGGCGATCTGCTTGAGCGGGGCCTCCAGGGCGAGCTTCACGGCGTTGGCGCCGGTCGCCTCGTCACCCTCCAGCTCCAGCTTCTCGAAGACCGCGGAGGCCTGGAGCAGGGCCACGCCACCGCCGGCGACGATGCCCTCCTCGACGGCCGCCTTCGCGTTGCGAACGGCGTCCTCGATGCGGTGCTTGCGCTCCTTGAGCTCGACCTCGGTGGCGGCACCGGCCTTGATGACGGCCACGCCGCCGGCCAGCTTCGCCAGACGCTCCTGGAGCTTCTCGCGGTCGTAGTCCGAGTCGCTGTTCTCGATCTCGGCACGGATCTGGTTGACGCGGCCCTGAACCTGCTCGCTGTCGCCCGCACCGTCGACGATGGTGGTCTCGTCCTTGGTGATGACGACCTTGCGGGCGCGGCCCAGCAGGTCGAGACCGGCGTTCTCCAGCTTGAGGCCGACCTCCTCGGAGATGACGGTGCCACCGGTGAGGATGGCGATGTCACCGAGCATGGCCTTGCGGCGGTCACCGAAGCCCGGGGCCTTGACGGCGACGGACTTGAAGGTGCCACGGATCTTGTTGACGACCAGGGTCGACAGGGCCTCGCCCTCGACGTCCTCGGCGATGATCAGCAGCGGCTTGCCCGACTGCATGACCTTCTCCAGCAGCGGAAGGAGGTCCTTCACGTTGCCGACCTTGGAGTTGACGATCAGGATGTACGGGTCGTCGAGCGACGCCTCCATACGCTCCATGTCGGTGGCGAAGTACGCCGAGATGTAGCCCTTGTCGAAGCGCATACCCTCGGTGAGCTCCAGCTCCAGACCGAAGGTCTGGGACTCCTCGACGGTGATGACGCCTTCCTTGCCGACCTTGTCCATGGCCTCGGCGATGAGCTCGCCGATCTGGGTGTCGGCGGCGGAGATGGAGGCGGTGGAGGCGATCTGCTCCTTGGTCTCCACGTCCTTGGCCTGCTCCAGCAGCGCGGCGGAGACGGCCTCGACGGCCTTCTCGATGCCCCGCTTCAGGGCCATCGGGTTGGCGCCGGCGGCGACGTTGCGCAGGCCCTCGCGGACCAGCGCCTGGGCCAGGACGGTCGCGGTCGTCGTGCCGTCACCGGCGACGTCGTCCGTCTTCTTCGCGACCTCCTTGACCAGCTCGGCGCCGATCTTCTCGTACGGGTCCTCCAGCTCGATCTCCTTGGCGATGGACACACCATCGTTGGTGATCGTGGGGGCGCCCCACTTCTTCTCAAGGACGACGTTGCGGCCCTTGGGGCCAAGGGTGACCTTGACGGCGTCGGCGAGCTGGTTCATCCCGCGCTCAAGACCGCGCCGTGCCTCCTCGTCGAACGCGATGATCTTGGCCATGTGAAGTGGTCCTCCCGGACGGTCGGGGGCCCCTGCTCCTGAGGGAGCCTGGGGTGCGTTGCTCCGGACCGCGCTGGCGCCCGCGACGGACGGCCTGCCTGCCAGGTGGTTCCTTGCCCCACCGGCCTGCGGGCCTCACCGACCCGGTCCTGATCTGTCACTCTCCCCTGGAGAGTGCTAACGCCAATGATTAGCACTCGACCCCCTTGAGTGCAAGCGGCTTCACAGAAGCGTCCTTCAGGGGTGGCGGTCGGGCGACGGGTGGGCGCAAGCGGCTTCGCGGAAGCCTCCTTGAGGAGTGGCGGTCGGGCGACGGGTGGGCGCAAGCGGCTTCGCGGAAGCGTCCCGAGCACGACAGACGCCCCCCGATCCCGCTCACACACCCCGCCCACCCCCGCACGCACGGGAGGCCCGCACCCCCTCGGGGTGCGGGCCTCCTGCACGCTGTCGCCGGTCGGCGCCTCAGCCGGCCACCCGGACCATGTCCGCCTGGGGCCCTTTCTGGCCCTGCGAGATCTCGAACTCGACTCGCTGCCCCTCTTCCAGGGTGCGGTAACCGTCCATCTGGATCGCGCTGTAGTGGACGAATACATCCGCACCACCGTCGACCGCGATGAAGCCGTAGCCCTTCTCCGCGTTGAACCACTTGACGGTGCCCTGAGCCATGCCTAACTCCCCTATTACTGGCCCTTGCGCAGGACCGCACTCCGCGGACCCGGGTCAGACCTCACCCCGCGAATGGCCCGTGGGGTGTGCGCCGGAACGCGTCGACCGCCGCTGAATGTATCTGCCCCACTGCCCAGCGCAACAGGTCAATCGGACGAGAAATCCGGGGGCCGGGGAAGGTGTCATATGCGGCGCACTCCCGTATTCCCGGGCAATTCGGGCCGGGCAATCGCACGCAGGCGCGACAAATAACGCACACATTTCGCGCACAACTCACCGCGATCTTTCCGGCGTTCCACACGCGGGCGGCGAGGATCATGAGGGGAAACCGACGCCATGATATCGCCTTTCACCACGCGGAATCGCCCCGTCCGCTCTTGGGCGGGACGGGGCGATTCCGGCCGAGTGAGGGATTCGGCCATGAAGAAAGAAATTGGCGTGAAGAGAGCGGTGGGAGTGACGGGACGGGCACCGGGGGTGAGGGAAGCCCCCGGTGCCCGGTGGTCAGCAGCCGCCGGCCACGGCGGGAATGATCGACACGCCCGCGCCGTCCGGGACCGGCGTCTCCAGGCCCTGCTCGAAGCGGACGTCGTCGTCGTTGACGTAGACGTTGACGAAGCGGCGCAGCTTCCCGGTGTCGTCCAGGACGCGGGCCGCGATGCCCTGGTGGTTCTTCTCCAGGTCGGCGATCACCTCGGAGAGGGTCGCGCCCTCGGCCGGCACCTCGGCCCGGCCGCCGGTGTAGGTGCGGAGGATGGTGGGGATGCGGACGTTGACGCTCATGGTTCTGCCTTCCTGCGACTGCTGGGACTGAGGGTGGGGACGAGGGATGAGGAGCGACGAGGGTAGGGGTGAGCGGAACCGCGTACCGGGATGCGTACGGGGCGTGGCGTGTATACGGGAGGCCGGGTACGCGCCACCGGGGCACCGCCGCGCACGGGGGCCCTGGGGAGCGTGCCGGGTGTCAGTCCGCCAGGCCGGCGGCGCGGAACGCGTCGAGGCTGGGGCGGATGGTGGCGGTGGGGCCCGTGGTGGGCGCGACGGCGTCCAGCGTCTTGAGGCCGTCACCGGTGTTCAGGACGACGGTGGTCAGGGACGGGTCGAGCAGGCCGTCCTCGATGAGCTTCTTGGTCACGCCGACGGTGACCCCGCCCGCGGTCTCCGCGAAGATCCCCTCCGTACGGGCCAGCAGCTTGATCGCGTCGACGATCTGCGGGTCGGTCACGTCCTCCACCGCGCCGCCCGTACGGCGCGCGATGTCGAGGACGTAGGGGCCGTCGGCGGGGTTGCCGATGGCCAGGGACTTGGCGATGGTGTCCGGCTTCTGCGGGCGGACGACGTCATGCCCGGCCTTGAAGGCGGTGGAGACCGGGGAGCAGCCCTCGGCCTGGGCTCCGAAGATCTTGTACGGCCGGTCCTCGACGAGGCCGAGCGCGATCAGCTCCTTCAGTCCCTTGTCGATCTTGGTGAGCTGGGAGCCCGAGGCGACCGGGACGACGATCTGGTCCGGCAGCCGCCAGCCCAGCTGCTCACAGATCTCGTACGCCAGCGTCTTGGAGCCCTCGCCGTAGTACGGACGGAGGTTGACGTTGACGAAGCCCCAGCCCTCGCCCAGCGGATCGCCGATCAGCTCGGAGCAGAAGCGGTTGACGTCGTCGTAGGTGCCCTCGATGCCGACCAGATCGCCGCCGTAGACCGCGGCCATGACGACCTTTCCGGCCTCCAGGTCGTGCGGGATGAAGACGCACGACCGGAACCCGGCGCGGCGGGCCGCGGCACCGACCGCCCCGGCGAGGTTGCCGGTCGAGGAGCAGGACAGGGTGGTGAAGCCGAAGGCGCGGGCCGCCTCGACGGCGATGGCGACGACGCGGTCCTTGAAGGAGTGGGTGGGGTTGCCGGAGTCGTCCTTGACGTACAGGCCGCCGGTGACGCCCAGTTCGCGGGCGAGGTTGTCGGCCTTGACGAGCTTGGTGAAGCCGGGGTTGAGGTTGGGCTTGCCCGCCACGTCGGCGGGGACGGGCAGCAGCGGGGCGTAGCGCCAGATGTTGTGCGGGCCGGACTCGATCCGTTCGCGCAGCGCCTCGGGGTCGCCGGCCGGGAGGTCGTAGGCGACTTCGAGGGGTCCGAAACAGGAGGCGCAGGCGAAGATCGGGCCGAGGGGGAACCGCTCGCCGCATTCGCGGCACGAGAGGGCCGCGGCGGGACCGAGAGTGACGGCCGGAGTGGTTTCGGTGACGTGCACAGCCATGGAGGCGAGGCCCTTTCTCCTCATCTTCCTCGCGGCGCATCTCGCCACGAGACGGATTTGGCACCTTCCCTAGCCGGGAGCCTCACGCGCGCACTGCGGCTGAGACCGACTGGAGGGTTGCCGGGGCTTCAACGGGCCGTATCCCTCTGCCCCTCTGGATGAGCGGTATGGCACTGGGCGGACCCAGGCTTTTGTGGCGCGACGACCCCGGCATGCGGTGGTCGCCCGCGTTGTTCAAGACTGTAACCGAAGGCTGTGACAGGGGAGACAGCCGTCCGAACCGCGAGATGGATCACACGCCCCGCCGGACGGCGGGCACCGAGGAGTCGTAGACGTGCTGGAAGAGGTGGAGCGCTGGCTGAACAGCCGCTCCTGGTCCGCCGACGACCGGCCGCTGGACCGGTTGCTGGACGCCAAGCGGCAGACCGGCCGGACGGTCAGCGTGGTGCTGCCCGCGCTGGACGAGGAGGCGACGGTCGGCGCGATCGTCGCGGCGATCCGCGGCGGCCTGATAACCGCGGAGACGCCGCTGGTCGACGAGCTGGTGGTGCTGGACTCGGGCTCCACCGACCGGACGGCCGAGGTCGCGGCGGCGGCCGGCGCCCGTGTCGTCCACCGGGACAGCGTGCTGCCCCGGATACCGGCACTGCCCGGCAAGGGCGAGGTGCTGTGGCGTTCCCTCCTCGCGACCAGCGGCGACATCATCTGCTTCGTCGACGCCGATCTGCGCGAGTTCTCGGCCACCTTCGTGTCCGGGATCGTCGGGCCGCTGCTGACCGACCCCGACGTGCAGTTCGTCAAGGCGATGTACGACCGCCCGCTGGAGACGGGCGCGGGCCCGGAGGCCGGCCAGGGCGGCCGGGTCACGGAGCTGGTCGCCCGCCCGCTGCTGAACCTGCACTGGCCGCTGCTCGCCGGCTTCGTCCAGCCGCTCGGCGGCGAGTACGCGGCGCGCCGCTCCCTCCTGGAGCGCCTGCCGTTCCCGGTGGGCTATGGCGTCGAACTGGGCCTTCTGGTGGACGCGCTGCACACCGTCGGCCTCGACGCCCTCGCCCAGGTGGACGTCGGCGTCCGCAAGCACCGCCACCAGGACGGCCAGGCCCTGGGCCGGATGGCCGCCGCCATCTACCGCACCGCCCAACTCCGCCTCGCCCGCGGCCCCTTGGTGCGCCCCCGCCTGACCCAGTTCGACCGCGGCGAGAACGGTTTCGTCCCCCGGACGACGGACGTCGACACCGAGGAACGCCCCCCGATGGCGGACATCCCCGAGTACGCGGAGCGGCGGGCGGCCTGAAGGGGGCGGCGCCGTGTTCCGTACGTTTGCGCGACGCCTCCCCGGGTTAGTCTCGCGGCATGGTCTCCGAGCGCAGTGGTGCCGAGTCCGGTGCCGGGGTTCATGACGACGGGTGTGCCGAGGTGCTCGTCGCGTCCAACCGCGGTCCGGTGTCCTACACGCGGGGCGAGGACGGTGGGCTGACCGCCAAACGGGGCGGTGGGGGGCTGGTGTCGGGGTTGTCGGCGATCGGGCCGGGCACCGACGCGCTGTGGGTGTGCGCGGCGCTCGGTGACGGCGACCGGGAGGCCGTACGGCGTACGGACGGGTCGCTGCCGTCGGACGACACCGGCGGGCAGCGGGTGCGGATGCTGGACATCCCGGAGACGGTGCACGCCGCGGCCTACAACGGCATCGCCAACTCCGTGCTCTGGTTCGTCCACCACATGCTCTACCAGACGCCGCTCGAACCGGTCTTCGACGACGCCTTCCGTGCGCAGTGGGCGGCGTACGAGGAGTACAACGCGGCGTTCACCGAGGCGCTGGCCGCGGCGGCGGCGCCCGGCGCCGCGGTGCTGGTGCAGGACTACCACCTGGCGCTGGTCCCGGGGCTGCTGCGCGCGCGGCGGCCCGACCTGCGGATCGCGCACTTCTCGCACACACCGTGGGCGCCGGCGGAGTACTTCGCGATGCTCCCCGACGGCATCCAGCGCCGGCTGCTGCTGGGCATCCTCGGCGCCGACCGGGCGAACTTCCTCACCCGCAGGTGGGCCCGTGCGTTCCTGGACTGCTGTGCCCGGGTGCTGGGCGAGGACGCCGTCGCCTACCGGGAGGGCGAAACGGCGCCCGGCACCGTCACCACCCAGCAGGACGGCGGGCCGCGCCTGACCCTGACGGGCGTGCACGGCCTGGGTGCCGACGCGGAGTTCCTGCGGGAGCGGGCGCACCGCCCGGACGTGGACGAGCGGCTGGCGGCGCTGCACGAGCAGATCGGGGGCACGGACCGCAAGGTGATCGTCCGGGTGGACCGTACGGAACTGTCCAAGAACATCGTGCGCGGGCTGCTCGCCTACCGCCGCTTCCTGGCCGACCACCCGGAGTGGCACGAGAAGGTCGTCCATCTCGCGTTCGCCTACCCCTCGCGGCAGGACCTGGCCGTCTACCGGGACTACACCGCCGAGGTCCAGCGGATCGCCGAGGACGTCAACGCCGCGTACGGCACCCCGGGCTGGCAGCCGGTCGTCCTGCACGTCAAGGACGACTTCGCGCGCTCGCTCGCCGCCTACCGGCTGGCGGACGCCGCCGTGGTCAACCCGATCAGGGACGGGATGAACCTGGTCGCCAAGGAGATCCCGGTGGTCTCCGACGCGGGCTGCGCCCTGGTCCTCTCCCGTGAGGCGGGCGCCCACGAGGAGCTGGGTCCGCACGCCCTGACGGTCAATCCGTACGACGTCAACGCCACCGCCGAGGCCCTGCACACCGCGCTGACGATGGACGAGGCGGAGCGCACCGCGCGCACGGCCCGGCTGGCGGAGGCGGCGACGGCACTGCCCCCGGCGCGGTGGTTCCTGGACCAGCTGGAGGACCTGCGCGGCTGAGGCCGCGGTCAGCGCCCGCCGATCCGGTCGGCCAGTGCGGTGAGCAGGGCGGCGACCACAGCCCGTCAGCTCCGTACGACCCGGGCTCGGCCTCGGGTCCGGAACCCCAGTGCGTGACGGTAGATCTCCGGCAGTCGGTAACGGCCGTCGGCATCCCGCTGCAAGGCGCCGGCCTCCTCCAGAACGCTGCTGCCATTGGCGTCCAGGCCGACGTCCTCCGCGTTGAACGGCATGACCACCTCATCGGCGTACCGCCCCACGGACCGCAGAAGCTCACCGAGCGAGGGGTTCTCCTGACGCAGCTCACGCAGCTTCTCATTGCTGCATGCGACCAGCGCCGAGCGAAGCGCCGAAGGGACGAGCAACCGGTCCTGCCAATCGGCGTCGCCCAGCGACCGCTCGGCGGCATCGCGCAGGAACCGCACGACATCGCGGGCTTGCACCTGCTCGTTGAAGTCGGCGAGGGCCGCCGGCACCCATCGCTCCGACCATGCCTCACGAGAATTGTCCCGGCCGAGTTTGGCCCCCCAGACCGGTACGAGTGCTTCAGCGATGCGGTCCCACGACAGCGTGGTGAAGTCATCGGCCGGTTCCGGAACGGCGTCCGCGGTCACGGCGACCCAGAGTGCCAGCCGCAGCGCCTCCTGAGCGTCCCACCGCAGCGCGTACGGCTCGTAACGGTCGAGGAACTGACCAAGGTTCTGCCTCACGGCCGCGCGCACCAGATCCTGACGAACGAAGATCACGACGCCAAGGGGTCGGCCACGCAGCATCCGGAGCCATTCGGGCACTTCGGTGAACAGCGTGCGAAGTGCGATGCGCTTGGCCTCCGAATCCACGTCCTGGAAAAAATCTTCCAGCCCGTCGAACACAAAAAGGACCGGTGAACGACGGCCACGCTCAAGGAGCACCTTCTCGGGATCGCTCTCGTCGGCCGCCCGTCCTTCCGCGGCAAGCGCCATGCACCGTAGCCACGCACGGCGCCAGTGCTCCGGGTCCTCGCTGCTGTCTCCCCGCAGAGCCTCATTGAGCACCGCACGGATATCTGCGGATCGGGCCCCCTCGCCCCGGGCGGACCGGTCCCGGAGATCCTGCGGCCCCGCCGGAGACGATTCCGTGCCGTACTGTTCCATGTTCGCGGGATCGAGAACGGGAACGACAGGCGCGTCCGCGCTCACCGTCCCCCCCGCGCTCCGGGCGAAGTCCGCCCACTTGCCGGCGGCGCACATACGTGCGTAGGTGAAGGTCTTGCCGGCTCCCTTGGCTCCCACCACCACGGTGACCGGCAGCGATGTCCGGTGGTCTCCGGCCAAGCGGCGCAACGGCTCCGTGGAGAGGAACCCCAGTCCGCTGTCGAGGCCGGTCCGCTCCGCGAACACCAAGGCCCGGGCGCGGTGCATGAGACCCGTACGCCGCTCCTCGATGCCGCCCGTGTCGCGCTCCACGGACGCCTCTCGGACCGGTGTCTTGGGAACCACCGTGCCGACCAACTCGCCGACAGCGCACCTGCGCACCACGTCGATCACGTCGTCCCACGCACGCGGCAGAGCCAGGAGTTCCTCACGGAACCGGCTGAGCACTGGCGTCGTCAGCACCTGGGCATCCACTTCGGCGGTGTCCGCAGCGTCGTGCTGCCCGGCCGGGCGCGCGGTGAATCCCTCCAGCTGGGCCGCCAGCCGGTCCCGCGCGGATTCCGCCTCAGCGGTGTGGGCGTCGGGGCGGTACTGGGTCACGATGGCCGCGGGGACGGGGTCCTCGCCCGCCATCGCCGGGGCCTTGTTGCCGAGCTGGCAGATCATCCGCTCAGTTCCCTCAAGCGACTGGCTGCTCAGATTGGTGACGAAAATGCGATGGACCCTGGGGTCGAGCAGCACCGGTGCCGAGAGTTCCGACGCCCCCGCACGAAGGTCGATGATCAGGGCATCCAGACCGGCGGCAGCGGCGAGGGCCGCGAGGGACTCCGTAAGGAAATACGGGGAGCGGTCAGCGGTGGCAAGGTGAGCGGGCTCGATCCTGGGCGGCCCCAGACGGCTGCGCCGACCGGCGGGGAGCACAGTCACCGTGCCGCCGTTCGCCTGCCGAAGAACCTCTTGGTTCGCCAGATACGGAGTGCTGATCGCGACGGCGTGGGAGCAGTCGCCGTCCGTCGATCCGTGCAGAAGAGACAGGAAGTCCTCGTAGGTGATGTCTCCGACGCCGCCCTGAGCCTGGTACATCCATGTGATGCCGGGCGCTTCAAGGTCGCCGTCCACCAGCAGAACGCGTCGGCCCCGGCGGGCCAGCTCGTCCGCGAGCGCGACGGCGTGCACAGTACGTCCTGAACCGCCTTTGAAGGAGTGGAACGCAAAAAGCTGTACGTCCGCAGCAAAACCGGCTTGTTCTGGACGCGGCAGGAACTCTCCCAAGCGCGCATTGATGTCTCGCTCCATCAAGCGCAGTTCCCGCCGCCTGCCGCCGGCCTCTCCCCGCGCGATGAGCGATACCGGCAGGCTCTCCTGGGGGAGCTCCTGCGGGCGGTCCAGGACCAGTCCTGGCGCGCCCGGCTCACCCCCTGCGGATCCCGTGCCGAACACCGTGTCCAGCCATGCCCGCACGGTGCCTTCCTCCGTACCCGGCAGCACCGTCAGTTCTACTCCGTCCCACCAGGCGTCGGCCTGAAGCAGCCAGTCGGGCCACTGCCCTGCCACCGCGAGTGCGCTCAGCCGCTCGTCGACATCCACCCACGTGAAGAGGTTGCCGGGCTCATCACTGCCGATCGACTCCACCGATGGTCCTCCGTGTTCCTTCACCTGCGGGACTCCGCAATCAACATACGCAACGCGTTCAGCGCACGCTGTTCGTCGGCGGGCTCCAGATCCGCCCCGTACCTCCACGCTTCATGAAGATCGGCCGGCCCCACCCAGGCCGCGTTCTGCGTACCGCCACCCGGCAACGACGCATGCCGTATCCGTCCGCAGCGGTCGATCGCATCCCGTACACCGGCCGGAAGATTGAGTTCCTTGGCAAGCGCGCGAAGGTTGTGGGTACGCAATGCTTCCGGTAGCTGTGAGGTGTCCCGCGCACGGAACTTCCAGTGCAGGAGTTCCGCCTTCAGACCGCATTCCGCGCTGTAGAACAGCAGCAGACCGGCCGTCGGATGGTCCCCGTCGTCTGCTGCCTGATCACCACGGCGCTCCAGCCGGTCCCGGCTCTTGCGCAGCTGCCCCACCCTGACTTCCACCATGCGTCGATGGTAGGGGTCCGTCACTCCCCGCCGATCCGGTCGGCCAGTGCCGTGAGCAGGGCGGCGACGCCCGCCGGGCCGTTGACGACGAGGTCGGCGCGGGTGGCGAGGGCGGGGACCTCGGTGCTGCCGCTGCACACCAGGACGCCGGTGCGGTCGTGGGCGCGGAGTTCCTCGACGGCGGCGAAGGCGGCGAGGTCGCCGAGGTCGTCGCCGGCGTAGAGGACGGTGTCGGCGCCGGTCTCGCGGACCCAGGCGGTCAGGGCGGCGCCCTTGTCCGTGCCGGGCGGGCGCAGTTCGAGGACGTAGCGGCCCGGTTCGACGATCAGGCCGTGGCGGGCGGCGAGGGCGGCGAGGGGGGCGCGCAGGCGGGTGAAGGCGTCCGTGGGGTCGGGG
Organism: Candidatus Streptomyces philanthi; assembly: GCF_059553635.1. Lineage (NCBI taxonomy): Bacteria > Bacillati > Actinomycetota > Actinomycetes > Kitasatosporales > Streptomycetaceae > Streptomyces > Candidatus Streptomyces philanthi. Next base: position 2,977 of record NZ_JCANQV010000129.1, on the reverse strand, counting down.
GCGCGGCGGGTGTGGACGGCGAGGGCGCGGCCGCCCTTGGTCTCGACAGCGGTGGTGGTCCAGGGGCCGTGCCAGACGCCGGAGGCGGCGAGGGCGGCGGGGAGTTCGGCCGCGGCGGCGGCGACGCCGGGGGGTGGTGCGGGGGCGTGGACGGAGCCGTCGGCGGCGTTCCAGCGTTCGGCGCCGTAGTGGCCGAGGACGACGAGGTGGCCGAGGCCGGGGGCGCCGGCGAAGCCGCCGAGGCGGACGGCGGTGTCGGCGGGGCGGCCGGTGATCACCGCGGTGGCGCGCAGCGCGGGGGCGAGGCGGCCGAGGGCGGTGGTGACGCCGGGGTGGGCGCGGGCCTGTGCCGGGTCGGGGACGATGTCGGCGAGGGTGCCGTCGAAGTCCAGGGCGAGTGCGGCGCGTTCGGGCCGGGCCAGCAGGGCGGCGAGCCCGTCGCGGCCCGCGGGGGTGGCGGGTGCGGGCAGTGGGGGTGGCGCGGCGTTCGGGGAACTGGCCATGGGGGGAGCCTACCGGTCAGCGGCGTCCCCGGCGGGCCTCGCGCAGGCGTCGCAGGCGGTTGACGGTGACGGGGGCGTGCTCCAGGGCGCGCCGGTCGTCGAGGAGGGCGTTCAGGAGCTGGTAGTAGCGGGTGGGCGACAGGCCGAGGCGTTCGCGGATGAAGCGTTCCTTGGGGCCGGGGGCGGGCCAGGAGCGGCCTTCGACGGCGAGGACCGCCCGGTCGAGGTCGGAGAGCGGGCCGGGGCCCGGGGCCTCGGTGTCCGGCGTGTCGTGCGCGTCGCCGCTGCCGTTCGTCGTCACGGTGTCCACGATACGGCCACGGCCCGGGGCTGCCGGGCCGTGGCCGTGGCGCCGGTCAGCCGGCCTTGCTGTCGGCCGCGTCGGCGGCGTTCTGGATCTCGGTGAGGACGCTGGCGGGGTGGCCGTCGGGGGCGACCGCCTGGCCCATCCTGGCCTTGACGGTCTTGGAGACCAGGGGCCAGGAGGTCTTGTTGGCGGGGTAGAACTCGGCGGTGCCGAGCTGCTGGAGGAAGCTGTGCAGCTTGCGGTACTTGTCGTCGGCGGCCATCTTCTGGGCGGCCGTGGAGGTGACCGGCAGCAGGCCGTAGTCGCCGGAGAACTTCAGGACGTTGGTGTCGTTGTAGACGAAGTCCAGGAACTTGCCGGCTTCCTTGCGGTGGCCGTTCTGCTTGAAGCTCATCATCCAGTCGGCGACGCCCATGGTCGTCTTGGCGGGGCCGCTGGTGCCGGGGAGGGCGACGGTGCCGTAGTCGATGCCCTTGGCCTCGGCCTGCCGCATCAGGGTGGGGTGGCCGTTGAGCATGCCGACCTCGCCCTTGGCGAAGCCGGCGAAGGCGTCCTCGCGGTTGAGCGCGGCGGGGGCGGTGCCGGTCAGGCCCTTGGCGACGAGGTCCTTCTGGATCCACTGGAACGTCTTGACGTTCTCGGGCGAGTTGATCGTGTACTTGCCGATGTGGTCGGTGTAGCCGCCGCCACCGCTGAGCATCCAGAGCATGGTCTCGGCCTGGGTCTCCTCGGGGCCGAGGGGCAGCGCGTAGGGGGTCTTGACACCGCGGGCCTTGAGGAGCGCGGCGTCCCGGGCGATGTCGTCCCAGGTGCGCGGCGGCTCGGTGATGCCGGCCTCGGCGAACAGCTTCTTGTTGTAGAAGAGGCGGCGGGTGCTGGCGCCGAAGGGCATGCCGTACTGGACGCGGTTGTACTCGCCGGCGTGGGCGAGGGACGGGGTGAAGGCGGCCTGGGTGGGGATCGACAGCAGGTCGTCGGCGCTGTAGAGCTTGCCCTTGGCCGCGTAGTCGGCGTACGCGCCGATCTGGGCGAGGTCCGGGGCGTGCCCCTTCTTGACCATGTCGGCGACCTTCTTGTCGACATCGGTCCAGCTGTAGACCTGGACGTCGACCTTGATGCCCGGGTTCTTCTTCTCGAAGGCGCGGGTGAGCTCGTCCCAGTAGTGGCGGGAGCTGTTGGCCTTGTTGTCGCCGTAGTCCGCCGCGACGAGCGTGAGCGTGACGTCGCCGTCGCCCGAGCCGGCACCGCAGGCGGAAAGGGTCAGGGTCATGACGGTGGCGAGTCCTGCCGCCGCCAGGGTCATGTACCGCCGCTGCACTGCTGTTACCGCCTTAGTCCTGAATGGTGTGTTCTGACCGGTGTGCCGAGCGGTGCGGGGGCCTCCCGTCACGCGCGCGCTCACGGAGTCTCCCCCGTATACCCACACAAGGTCTACACCACCGTCACCCGCTTCTGATCAGCGCCCTGACCCAACCGGCGCACCGGGCTTCCCCGCCCCCTCGCGCCCACCGGGGCGATCACCTTCCCGCCCACCGGGGAGTGGACTAGACCTTTCGCGGCGGATCGCGCGAAACTGTTCCCGTGAGACACGTCATCGCCCTTGATGTGGGCGGCACCGGAATGAAGGCCGCCCTTGCGGGGGCGGACACCGCACCGACCGGCGAGCCGTCCTCCCCCGCCCCCGTGCTGCTCCACGAGGCGCGGCGCCCCACCGGTCGTGAGCGCGGTCCCGAGGCCGTCGTCGAGGCCGTCCTGGACTTCGCCGCCGAACTGCGCGCCCTCGGCGAGGAACGCTTCGGCCGCCCCGCCGACGCCGTCGGCGTCGCCGTCCCCGGGATCGTCGACGAGGCCACCGGGACCGCCGTCTACGCCGCCAACCTCGGCTGGCGCGACGTACCGATGCGCGCCCTGCTCGCCGAACGGCTCGGCGGCATCCCCGTCGCCCTCGGGCACGACGTGCGCACCGGCGGCCTGGCCGAGGGCCGCATCGGCGCGGGCCGGGGCGCCGACCGCTTCCTGTTCGTCCCCCTGGGCACCGGCATCGCGGGCGCCATCGGTATCGACGGCCGGATCGAGACCGGCGCGCACGGCAGCGCGGGCGAGATCGGCCACATCGTCGTGCGCCCCGGCGGACGCGCCTGCGGCTGCGGGCAGCGCGGCTGCCTGG
>NZ_JCANQV010000128.1:0-16411 GCF_059553635.1 Candidatus Streptomyces philanthi | reverse complement strand
CCTCGACGCCCTCGGCCACCCCGCCGACGTCGTCTGCGTCACCAGCCCCGACCTCCTCTTCCGCGCCCTGCGCGCCCGCCGCGGCACCGAGGACGCCCCCACCTGGATCCTCGACCAGGTCTTCCCGCCCGACCGCGCCACCCCCCTGGTCACCCTCCTCGACGGCCACCCCCACACCCTGGCCTTCCTCGCCACCCTCCACGGCGTCCCCGCCGCCACCCTCGGCGTCACCCGCTTCGGCCAGTCCGGCTCCCTCGACGAGGTCCACCGCCACCACGGCATCGACACCGACAGCGTCGTCACCGCCGCCCTCGACCTGGTGGACTGACGGGAGGGGCGTGTGCGGGGCGGGGTGGGGCCGTCCCGCACACGGGAGCCGGCGGGGCGGGCGCCTCTTCCGGCCGGCCGTACACGTGGCCACGACCGGAACAGGTGGATCCCGTGCCGGGTCATCACCGTGCCGGGAGACCGGATGGCCTTCCTCGAACGCGGCGCACCGGTATTCCGTACCGGGGACTCCTTGCTGCAAGGATCCCGCAAGCCCGGTGCAAGCACTCTGACGGAGCCCCAGGGCATGAGCTGTTCGAAGAGAGGCAACCGGCACACAGGGGGATGTCATGTCGGCTACCGGCAGGCACGTGGAGCCTGCGCTCGTGCAGGGCGGTCAGTGGCTCACCAGGCGGGACTGCAAGAGCGTGTTGGTCGTCGCACACACGATGGTCTACGCGCAGCGGCTGCGGGACGCTTTCTCGCTCCTGGCCGCGGACTTCCGGGTGCAAGTGGTGTTCACCGTGGCCCCGCACCCGTTCGGAGAAGGGGTCTCGCGGTATCTCCGGCGGAAGGGGATCACCGTCATCGCCTGGGAGCACGCACTGCGCAGGCGGTTCGATCTCGCACTGGCCGCGGGCTCCCAGGGGATCGACAAAATACAGGCGCCTGTGATCCGGCTCCCGCACGGAGCGGGACACAACAAACCGCTCCGGGAGCCTGCGGATCCGGCGGAGGCGTCGAAGCGTACGGCCGGCATGCTCAGCCGGCAGCACTTGATGCGCGACGGCAGGCTGGTGCCGGCCGCGGTGGGCCTCTCGCACGAGCGGTACCTGGAGGACCTGGAGCACTCGTGTCCAGAGGCGCTCGCCGTCGCCACCGTCGTGGGAGATCCGGGCTACGACCGGATGGTGGCGAACCTGGCGCGACGGGAGGCATTCCGCAGGGCGCTCGGCGTGGCGGCCGGGCAGTCGCTGCTGCTGGTCACCTCGACCTGGGGACCGTCGTCGGCGTTCGGCCGGTTCGACGCGCTGCTGCCGCAGCTGCTCGGCCAGCTGCCGGAACGGAAGTACAGGGTCGCGGTCCTCGTGCACCCCAACGTGTGGGCGGGGCACGGGGACTGGCAGGTTCGTGGCTGGCTGGCCGCCTGCCGGAACCAGGGGATCGCGGTGCTGCCCCCGGAGACCGAATGGGAGGCACCGCTGATTTCGGCCGATGTGATCATCGGCGATCACGGATCGCTCACCGCGTACGGCACGTTGACGGGTGCCCCGGTCCTTCTCACCCACAGCTCGGAACGGACCGTCGTCGAGAATTCCCCCGCCGCGCTGATCGCAGGCGTGGCCCCGGTCCTCTCTCCGTCGCGTCCGTTGGAGGAGCAGCTGCGGTACGCCGCGGACGAATACCGGGAGGGGCAGTTCGCCCCGGTAGCAGCCCTCCTCTCCTCCGAACCGGGCCGCTTCCACCGTCGGACGAGGGCCCTGATGTACCGCTTGCTCGGCTTGGGCGAACCCGCGTTCCCGCCGCCCGTGCCGCCGGTGCCGGTGCCTCCTTCCCTGGACCGGTGGTGCGACGACATGGGGGAGGTACCGGCATGAGGGACACAGGTGTCCGGCGGACGGGGACGTCGGCGGCATTGGTGGGAGTACACCGTGCCCAGCGGTGCGGAGTGAACCACCTGGAGAAGCGGCTCCCCGTGTTCCATGTGTCGTCCGGTCGTTTCCGGAGCGCCGAGGGGGCGCCGCACGGCGCGGAGCACCGGGGGACGACGCGGTACGCCCCCACCGCACGCTGTGCGGCACTGGACCGGCAGACCGGGGGAGGAGCGGTGAGCACCGTGTTGCCGTCCCTGTGCCGCACGCACGTGGGTCGTGGCACCGCGCGCGCCACATGGACGGCCGGCGGCGATGAGCACCTGCGGGTTGATCCGTGCATCCGGCAAAGGGCGGTCTGGCCCGAGTGTGCGGATGTTCTCGCCGCTTCGCTGCCGGCAGAGGGCGGGCCGGAAGTCGCGGCGGAGGAGGCCGCCGCGTTGCTCGGCCGGTACCCGGGGTGCCTGGTCGTGGCCGTGCCGGACACCTGCGGCGGTTGTGTCATCGGTGTGCGGGGTGACGGGACACTCCGTGCTTCGCCGGTGGCGGCGCTCCCGGGGGAGTCCGCGCACTGGCAGGTCCTGGCGTCGTTCCTGCACGCCTGGCTGGTGACCGGGGGAGCCGTGGCCTCCCTGCGGAACGTCGCGGTGCACGGGCGGACCGGCGCCGTCTGCGTCCGCCTGGCTCCGCTCTGAGCGGGGAGAAGCCGCCGTACGGGGCTCGCTGATCACAGCTCCTGTATCCGTTTCTCCATGCGACGGACGTCGGCAGGGCTCAACGGCAGGTAGCTCTCCCGCGCTTCGTTGTAGCGGCGGCGCGCTTCGTGCGTGTCGCCGCGCAGCAGGGCGGCTTCGCCCAGCATTTCCAGGGTGCGTGCCTGCCAGTGCCGTGACCCGGACGAGCGGAACTGCTCGAAAGCCTCTTCGAGCAAGCGGGCCCCTTCCGCCTCGTGGCCGAGTGACGTCGTGGCTTGCCCCAGGAAGGCGAGGGCACGGGCGGCATCGTAGGTGTCGCCTGCTTCGAGGAGTTGGGTGTGCGCCTGTCTCAGGTGCCCGGCCGCCGCCGCGTGGTCGCGGCGGGCGAGGGCGGTCTGTCCCAGACACAGACGGGAGAGGGCCGCACCGCGCCGGTACCCGATCTCCTCGCGCAGTACCAGGGCCCGGGTGAAATGTGCTTCCGCCTCTGTCAGCCGCCTCCCGGCGAGACACGCGTTGCCCAGCCCGTTGAGTGCCTGTGCCTGCTCCCGTACGTTCTCGTCCTCCTCGGCGATGCTGAGTGCGCGCGCGTACCAGTCGGCGGCCTCGCGATGCCGGCCGGCGTTGCGCAGACCGGCGCCTCCCGAGGTCAGCATGCGGCTTTCGGCACGGCGGTCCCGTGCGTGGCGGGCGGCGGCGAGGCCCAGCTCGTGCGCGTCGATCCACAACTCGGTGGGGCGCAGCCGAAGGAAGAGCGGCCACATGGCGTCCACCAGCTGCCAGCACTCCTGGTGCCAGCCGGCCGCGGCGCTGTGCCGGACGGCGGCTTCGAGGCTGTCACGATGGGCGTCCAGCCACCTCAGCGCGTCGTCCGGGGCGGGGAAGCCGCCGACGGGCCCACAGCCGTCCGAGGAGATCCGCGGCAGGGTCCGGTGGCTGGGCGTGAGCGCTTCCTCTGCGGCGGTCGCGGTGGCGACGCACCAGCTCACGAAACGACGCAAGGTCTCTTGCCGGGCCGCTGGGCTCTCCTCCGTTTCGCCGCACTGCCGAGCGTGTGGACGAACCAGGTCGTGGAAGCGGTAGCGGTCGGGCCCCGTCTCTTCCAGCAGGTTGGCCTCGACCAGGGCGTCCAGATGGCCGGCGGCCTCATCGGGTGACCGCCGGGTGGCGACGGCGGTCATCTCCAGATCGTAGGCAGGGGCGGGAAGCAGGCCCAAGCGGCGGTACGTCGACGCGACGGGCGGTGGCAGCAGCCGGTAGCACTGATCCAGCGCGGAGTGTACGGCGGCCTCGCCGTCCACCTGAAGGGCGTCCAGGGGACCCTGCCCCTGGGAGAGCCTGGCGGCCAGCGATGCCAGGGACTGCTGGGGGCGGACGGCCAGGTGGGCGGCGGCCAGACACAGTGCCAGTGGCAGGCAGGCGCACAGGGTCACCACTTCGCGCGCGGCCTGGGGATCTTGATCGGTGCGTTGGCCCGCCCCGCAGCGGGAGAGCAGATCGACGGACGCGTCGGTGGTCAGTGGCTGGAGCTGGTGCAGTGCGGCCCCGTCCGCCAAGAGGCCGGTGAGGTGGCGGCGGCTGGCGACCGCGACCAGGCAGCCCGGTCCGGACGGGAGGAGGGGGCGTACCTGGGCCGCGGTGAACGCGTTGTCCACCATGACGGTGAGGAGCAGTCCGGCGGTCAAGGTGCGCCACAGCGCGGTGCGTTCGGCGAGGTCCACCGGGACCGATGCCGCTCCGACGGAACGCAGAAAGTGTTCCAGGACATCGTCGGGCCTGACCGGCTCCGACCCTGAGTGTCCACCGAGGTCGGCGTACAGCTGGCCGTCGGGGTAGTTCTCCGCGCATTCCTGCAGCCACCGGGAGACCAGGGTGGTCTTGCCGACGCCTGCCAGCCCGCTGACCACCACCAGTTGCACCGTATGGGACGGATGGGACGCCCGTAGGTTGCGCAGCGCGATGAGGTCTTCCGTCCGGTCCACGAAGTTGGCGCGTGACGGGGGAAGCTGATGCGGGGTAGGCGTGGGCGACGGAGCGAGAGGGGCCGGGTGGAAATGCACTCCTCCCCGGATGTCGCCCGCCTGAACGATGCTGCCGTGTGTCGTGGCCGAACCGCTGACGGTGTTCGTCCGGCCGGGCCGTGCGGCGTACCGGGACAGCCAGGTGACCAACGCGCTGTGCAACCCGGCGTCTGCCGCGGCGTTCCGTGCCAGCGCGCGGGCCAGGAGGGGGAGGCGCACCAAGGGGTCGTCCGCCGTGTGCGCCTCGGACCACAACCGGGCGGTCTCCGTGTCCCCGTGGGTCACTGACCGCGCGAGATCTCCCAACGCTCGCCACGCGGGCGCGTTCCGCTCCGCGCCGCCGGAAATCATGGCCGATAAGAGTGCCGTGGTCATATCAGCTTCCACCGTTTCTCCCTGTGCGCCTTGCTGGTCGAATGCCACGTCGCCCCCTGGTGTGCGCAGCTGAGCGCCCCTTCTACGGGTTCTGCTCGGATGTATTTTGGCATATGCCATTCTTTGGAAAATGATCAATTTGCAGCTATTTTCAGACCTCAAGCAAGCGGATGTAGCCATGAATATGTTCGTGGTGCCATTCTCATTAAACGGTAGTCGTACCGGCGGGAGGGGGCGCTGGTGGAACTCCGCATACGGTTGCTCGGTACGGTCGAACTGCAGAGGCACGGCGTTCGCAGCCGGCTCGGATCGGCCAAGGAGCGCAGGGCGCTCGCCGCCCTGGCGTGGGACGCCGGCCGGACGGTGAGCATCGACACGCTCATCCACCGCGTCTGGGACGACACCCCTCCGGCCAAACCGCGGGACGCCCTTTACGTGCTCGTCGCCCGCATCCGCAAGGCGCTGCACGGCATGGCGGGAGAAGAGGCGCCCGCACTCACCAGCGGCACACGGACCTATGCGCTGGAAATCTCCCCGGACGCCGTGGATCTACGGCGATATCTCCGCCTTCTCGGCCAGGCGTGCTATCTGGCCGACGGCGGCGGCAGCCAGGAAGCGCAGCACCTCTTCGACGAGGCTGCCGCGCTGTGGACCGGCGATCCTCTGTCCGGCATGCCGGGAGCCTGGCCGGAGCAACTGCGGGGCGTGGTCGCGGAGCGGAACGTGGCGGCCGCCCAGGCGAGGGGCGGTATCGCGCTGCAACGAGGGCGCTATGCGGAGGTCGTCGCCGAACTGCTGCCGCTGGCCGAGAAACATCTCGCGGACGAATCGCTCATCGAGCAACTCGCCCTCGGGCTGTACGGCGCGGGCCGCTCAGGGGAGGCCGCCCGTCTTCTCCAACGGAGCCGACGTCACTCCCTGAACGAATTCGGCGCCGAACCGGGCGAGGCGCTGCGACGCATCCATCACGGGATCCTGAACCGGACACCGGTCACCGCGCTCATCCCCTCCAACGGGGGCGATGTCGCCGGCGCACCGGCCCCGCCGCCTCCCGACTCCTTGCCCGGCGACGTGGCCTGGGTGGGACGGGGCGCCGAACTCGCCCGCCTCACCGCCGCCCTGGCGGGCGCCCAGGGAGTCCGCGCCGTGGTCCTGGAAGCCATCGACGGCATGCCGGGTGTCGGGAAGACCGTGCTGGCCGTGCATGCCGCCTACCAACTGCACGATCACTTCCCCGACGGCCGGATCTTCCTGGAGCTGCGCGGACACGCCATGGACCAGGCACCGCTGACACCGGCCGAGGCGCTGACCCATCTGCTGCGTCGGCTCGGCACCTCCGGCAGGGACCTGCCAGGGGATCTGGACGATCTGATCGCCCTGTGGCGCATGACCGTGCGCGACCGCCGCATGGTGATCATCCTTGACGACGCTGCCGGGCCCGAGCAGGTGCGGCCCCTGCTCCCCACGGGTTCGCCCACTCTGGTGATCATCACGAGCAGAAGGCGCCTCGCCGGGCTCCCGGGCGTCCGGCCCATCTCCTTGGACGTGTTGCCGGAAGAGGATGCCATCGCCCTCTTCCAGCGTCTGCTGGGCGAGCGTGCCCCCAGTGCCTCGGAGGCCGCCCGCGTCGTCATGCTGTGCGGTCACCTTCCGTTAGCGATCTCACTGGCCGCCAGCCGTCTGCTGACCCGGCCGGCGTGGAGCGTCACGGACCTCATCGACTGCTTCAACAGGGTGGGGGGACGTCTTCCTGAAATCCGTTACGGGCAGACCGAATTGTCGCGGACCTTTGAGGTCTCCTATGTCACGCTGAGTCCTGTTCAGCAGATGGTCTTTCGCCGCGTCAGCCTGCACACCGGGTCGGAATTCGGTTCCCGGGCAGCCGCGGCGCTCGCCGGTCTGCCGTTGGGGGAAACGGAGCGCACACTCGAAGATCTGATCGCGTGCAACTTGGTCTCGGAGCCTTCTCCGCACCGCTACAGGTTGCATGATTTATTGCGTGAATATGCTCGTACCCTTGCGGGGGAGGAACCCGAGGAGGAAACGCGGGGAGCCGTCGCCCGTCTCGTCGGACATTACCTGCACGCGGCGGACCGGGCGGACCGCGCCGTCTTCCCGCACCGGTTCCGTATCGCCGTTCCCGACGATGTGCTCCCCGAGGGCAACGGCGGCCAGGCGCCTTGGGCGGGTCCTGATCCGCAGCAGTGGTTCACCGTTGAGGGTTCCAACCTGCTGGCCGCCCTGGAGCACCTTCGCGCCCATGGCGCGCAGCGTGAGCTGGCACTTTTCACGCATGTTCTGGCCGGGTTCCTTGAAGCCGAGGGCTACCTCGTCACGGCCGGGCCTCTGCTCGAACGTGCTGTCGCGTACTGGCGTGACGTGAACGACGGCGGTGCGCTTGCCCGAGCCCTCCTGGATCTGTCCGTCGTGGCCACCCGCAGGTCCGACTACGGCGTGGCGATAAGTGCTGCGGCCGAAGCCCTGGAAAAGGCCCGGGAACGGGACGACGAAGACCTTGAGGCGGAGTCCCGCCATCTCCTCTCCGTGCCGTACTGGCATACGGCGAGATTTTCGGAGGCGCTCGACCATCAGCTTCGTGTGCTGGCGCTGAGGATAAAGAAGACGGATCGCCTTCAGCAGGCCAGGTCCTTCAATCTGCTGGGCATGACTTCTTTGAGCATGGAACGGCATGAAGATGCATTGAAATTCTTCCTGGAGTCCCTTTCCCGATTCCGCGATGTGGGTGATCGACGCGGTACATGGGTGGCGCTGAACAACCTTGGCGAGCTTTATGTGAAATTGGGTGACCTGGGGCGCGCTCACCGCTCGTACCGGCAGGCGATGAGCCTGTGGCAGGTGACGGACGGTAAGGGCGAATATGCCATTGTCCAGATGAACCTGGCAAGTGTTCTCCAGGAAGTGGGGAAGCCTGACGAGGCCCTCGGGATGTTCCGGAAGGCGCTCGCGGCGCTGCGTAGTATTGGTGATCGGCGCAGTGAATCCCTTGCCACCAATGCGATCGGGTGTGTGCTCCAGTCCGTGGGCCGCAGCGAGGAGGCCCTTCCCTATCACGCGGCGGCACTGGCCTTGGCCCGTCGGATTCACGCGACCCAGGAGGAGGCTCGGTCGCTCAGGGACCTCGCTGTGGCGGAACGGGCTGTCGGGCGACTTGTTCAGGCGAAGTTCCATCTTCAGGCCAGTCTCGCCATCAGTCGTGAGATAGGGGCCCGGTCGGAGGCGGCCGAAACGTCGGAGATGCTGGACGGGGTCCGAGAAGTGCTCGGGGAGCGCGACGGAAAACGGACCTGAGGTCGCAAATCTTCCGGGTTTGGCGATTTGGCCGCGCGATGGGCCTCTTCGGAATCGAGTTTGTTCCCAGGGCATCCGCGTGACTACCATGATCCGCGCGGTCGTCGCCCGTTTTCTTTCGGAGTGATGACGCTCGCAGTCCATCCGTTGTTGTCATTCCGAGGAGAAATCGAACGTGCCCAAGTTGCGCGCTGCGCTGATGGTCGCCGCTCTGGTCTGCATCCCTTATGTGGCACCTGCCTTCTCGGCCGCCACTGGCAGCGTGGCCTGACGCGGAACGCCGGGCCGGGACTCCCTTCCGCCGTTTTCGAGGTACCCTCGGTCTTCACTCTCCCCTTTCTCGGGTGTGAGTGATTCTCCGGTGTGTGAAATCCGGCTCGGCTCGTCATCTTCTGGCCGGTGTGGCCTCATCGGCCCGGTGAGCGCCGGGGCTCCGCCCGCAGGGCGAATCCTGTGCAGTTCTTCTCCAGGGCCCCGGAGAATTTTCGGGTGCTTTTCCTTCCGGACGGTGCCGACCGGCTGCCCGCGTGTCACCGGGCTCGTACGCAGCAGTGCGATGTCCACAACGCTTTGGTCGACACCGGGGAATACCCCGGTATCGTGACCCTTTTTCTTTTCGCCGAACAGCTCGGCAGGATCGACGGTGAGGGGGGACCGGGCTGGGCGGTACGACGCACGGCCACTTTGGCACGGACCCTGTACCGCTGGCCGGCCCCGCCCCCGCCCACACCGGCCCCCGGCAAGGCCGTCGCGCATCGGGCAGGTGCCGTGGTGTCAGGACCGGCTGAGATCGACCAGCTTCAGCAAAACTCCTGCCGCCGAGCTCACAGATCCAAGAGGGCCCCGACCCAGCGCCGAAAGAAGCAAACGCGCCGGCCGGGGCCCCTCCCCTCAGCACTCGATGATGTTCACCGCCAGCCCGCCCCGGGCGGTCTCCTTGTACTTGACGCTCATGTCGGCGCCGGTGTCGCGCATGGTCTTGATGACCTTGTCGAGGGAGACGTGGTGGCGGCCGTCGCCGCGGAGGGACATGCGGGCGGCGGTGACGGCCTTGACGGCGGCCATGCCGTTGCGTTCGATGCAGGGGATCTGGACGAGGCCGCCGACGGGGTCGCAGGTCAGGCCGAGGTTGTGTTCCATGCCGATCTCGGCGGCGTTCTCGACGTGCTCGGGGGAGCCGCCCAGTACCTCGGCGAGGCCGCCCGCGGCCATGGAGCAGGCGGAGCCGACCTCGCCCTGGCAGCCGACCTCGGCGCCGGAGATCGAGGCGTTCTCCTTGAAGAGCATGCCGATCGCGCCCGCGGCCAGCAGGAACCGCACCACGCCGTCCTCGTCGGCGCCCGGCACGAAGTGCGTGTAGTAGTGCAGGACGGCGGGGATGATGCCGGCCGCGCCGTTGGTGGGGGCGGTCACCACGCGGCCGCCCGCGGCGTTCTCCTCGTTGACGGCCATGGCGTAGAGGGTCACCCACTCCATGGCGCGGGCCTGCGGGTCGCCCTCGGCGCGCAGCGCGCGGGCGGCGGTCGCGGCGCGGCGGCGGACCTTCAGGCCGCCGGGGAGGATGCCCTCGCGGGACATGCCGCGGGTGACGCAGCCCTGCATGACGCGCCAGATCTCCAGCAGCCCGGCGCGGATCTCCTCCTCGGTGCGCCACGCCTTCTCGTTCTCCAGCATCAGGGCGGAGATGGACAGCCCGGTCTCGCGGGACAGACGCAGCAGTTCGTCGCCGGTGCGGAAGGGGTGGGTCAGGGCGGTGTCGTCGAGCTTGATGCGGTCCTCGCCGACGGCGTCCTCGTCGACGACGAAGCCGCCGCCGACGGAGTAGTACGTCTTCTCCAGCAGGGGCGCGCCGTGCTCGTCGTAGGCGAACAGCGTCATGCCGTTGGCGTGGTACGGCAGGGAGCGGCGGCGGTGGAGGATGAGCTGGGTGGGCTCGTCGAAGGCGATCTCGTGGGACGCCCCTATGTCGGTGGCGAGCAGGCGCAGCCGGCCGGTGGTGCGGATGCGCTCGACCTCGGCGTCGGCGTTCTCGACGTCGACGGTGCGGGGGGAGTGCCCTTCGAGGCCGAGGAGGACGGCCTTGGGGGTGCCGTGGCCGTGCCCGGTGGCGCCGAGGGAGCCGAAGAGTTCGGCGCGGACGGAGGTGGTCTGGGCGAGGACACCGTCGTTCTTCAGGCGGCGGGCGAACATCCGGGCGGCGCGCATCGGGCCGACGGTGTGGGAGCTGGACGGGCCGATGCCGATGGAGAAGAGGTCGAAGACGGAGATGGCCACGGGGACACTCCCTTGTCTGCTCGTGGTGGTGGGGCGGCGCGCGGGCAGGAGGTGGAGGCGTGCCGCCGGGGGCGGAGGGGGCGGCGGGTGCCGCGGGGAGGGTGTCCGGGATGCCGGCTTTCGAGCGTAACCCGGTCAGGGGGCGGTGGGGCGTACGGGGACCATCGGGCGGTCGTCGTCCGGGGTGACAGTGTGTGCCGGGGCGGTCTCCCCGCCGTCGGTCACCGGGTCGCTGTCGGTCAGCCCGGCCCGGTGGGCCTTGACCCCGGCGCGTACCGCCCAGAAGTAGAAGGCGACGGCGGAGACGGCGACGACGGCGATGTCCAGGCCGTCGGGGATGACGCCGCTGCCGCCGAAGTCGGGGCTGCCGAGGGTGGAGACCACGGCCATCCACACGAGGAACGCGACCATCCACCAGGCGGGGGCGAAGTGCCGGCGCAGGTTCTTCTCGCCCCGGTGGCGCAGCACCAGGTAGGCGATCGGCACCGAGATCAGGGTGAGTACCGCGATCTTGATGGTGTCCGGGGACTTCGACCAGTACAGCGCGCAGGCGGCGAAGGCGAAGGTGATCGGGCACAGCACCTTGGCGGCCGGCAGGCGGAACGGGCGCGGCAGGTCCGGCTTGGTCTGCCGGAAGACGCCGACCGCGATCGGGCCCATGAGGTACGAGATGACCATGGCCGCCGAGACCACTCCGGCCAGCGCCTTCCAGCTGTGGCCGATGGTGACCAGCAGCAGGACGGAGAAGCCGAGGTTGAGCCACATGGCGGGGCGGGCGGTGCCGTACACGGGGTGCACGGAGGCCAGCTTCTTGGGGAAGAAGCCGGTCTCGGCGATGTTCTGGGCCATGTAGGCGGCCGAGGCGACGTTGGCGATGTTGGCGCCGGCCGGCGAGATGAACGCGCCGAACTGGAGCATCATGACCACCCAGTGCAGCATCAGCAGCTTGGCGAGGTCGGCGAACGGCGAGTCGAAGTTCACGCCCTGCCAGCCGCCGGCGCGGGCCAGCTGCTCGGGCGGTACGGAGCCCAGGTACGCGGTCTGGAGCGCCAGGTAGATCACCAGGCCCAGGGCGAGCGCGCCGGCCAGGGCGATGGGGATGGCCCGGCCGGGGTTCTTCGCGGCGCCGCCGAGGTTGACGACGGCCTGGAACCCGTTGAAGGCGAAGACCACACCGGAGGTGGTGACGGCGGTGAGGACCGCCGGCCAGCCGTACGGGGCGAAGCCGCCGTGGGAGGTGAAGTTGGAGGTGTGGAAGCCCGAGGCGATCATGGCGGCGACCGCGAGGACCGGGATCGCGAACTTGACCAGGGTCAGGACGGTGTTGGCGCGGGCCAGCAGCTGGACGGACCAGTAGCAGGTGCCCCACAGGACGACGGTCAGCAGCAGGGCGACGACGGTGCCGGAGGCGGTCAGCTGGTGGTCGGCCGGGTCGACCAGGCCGCGGGCCCAGTCGGCGCCCCAGGACGACATGTACTGGGTGGCGGCGATCGACTCGATCGGGATGAGCGAGGCGACCGAGATCCACACCGCCCAGCCGGTGATGAAGCCGAGGACCGGGCCGTGGGAGAGATGGCCGTAGCGGGCCATGCCGCCGGGGATGGGGTAGGCGGCGCCGACCTCCGCGTAGGACATCGCGATCATGCCGATGAAGATCGCGCCGATCACCCAGGCGGCCAGCGCGGCCGGGCCCGCCACCTGGGCCGCCGTGCCGGCGCCGAAGAGCCAGCCGGAGCCGAAGATCGAGCTGATGCCGATCATGATGAGGGCGAAGAGGCTGAGGCGCTTCCTGTTGCCCGCGCTCATGTCCATGGGGGTGGGTGTCCGTCCTGCTGATCACGAAAAGGCCCCTTGGAGCCGGGGCCGCATTCCACTTTATTTCTTGAAAAGCGGCCCGAAGACGGGCAGGCAGGCCGCGAGCCCGGGGCAACGACCCCGGGCTCGCGGCCCGTTCACCCCCGCGGTACCGGAAAACCGGGTCCGCGGGGCCCTGCCTCATGAATCGCGTCACACCACGGCGTGGGCTCCGCGGACCGGCTCAGAGCGAGGGGTACAGCGGGTGCTTCTCCGCCAGCGTCGTCACCCGCGCCTTGAGGGCCTCGGCGTCGTACGACGGCTTCAGCACCTCGGCGATGATGTCGGCGACCTCGCGGAAGTCCTCGGCCTGGAAGCCGCGGGTGGCCAGGGCCGGCGTGCCGATCCGCAGACCCGAGGTGACCATGGGGGGCCGGGGGTCGTTGGGGACGGCGTTGCGGTTGACGGTGATGCCGACCTCGTGGAGGCGGTCCTCGGCCTGCTGGCCGTCGAGCGCGCTGTCGCGCAGGTCGACGAGGACGAGGTGGACGTCCGTGCCGCCGGACAGCACGGACACGCCGTGCTCCTTGACGTCGTCCTGGACCAGGCGCTCGGCGAGGATCTTGGCGCCCTCAAGGGTGCGCTGCTGGCGCTCCTTGAACTCGTCGCTGGCCGCGACCTTGAAGGAGACGGCCTTGGCGGCGATGACGTGCTCCAGCGGGCCGCCCTGCTGACCGGGGAAGACCGCCGAGTTGATCTTCTTGGCGAGCTCCTGGGTGGAGAGGATCACACCACCGCGGGGGCCGCCGAGGGTCTTGTGCGTCGTGGTGGTGACCACGTGCGCGTGCGGGACGGGGGAGGGGTGCAGACCCGCCGCCACCAGGCCGGCGAAGTGCGCCATGTCCACCATGAGGTACGCGCCGACCTCGTCGGCGATCCGGCGGAAGGCGGCGAAGTCGAGCTGGCGGGGGTAGGCGGACCAGCCGGCGACGATCAGCTTGGGCCGGTGCTCCTTGGCGAGGCGCTCGACCTCCTCCATGTCGACCAGGTTGGTCTTCTCGTCGACGTGGTAGGGCACCACGTTGTACAGCTTGCCGGAGAAGTTGATCTTCATGCCGTGGGTGAGGTGACCACCGTGGGCGAGATTGAGGCCCAGGATGGTGTCGCCCGGCTTGATCAGCGCGAACATCGCGGCGGCGTTCGCCTGCGCGCCGGAGTGCGGCTGCACGTTCGCGGCCTCGGCGCCGAAGAGAGCCTTGATCCGGTCGATGGCGATCTGCTCGACGACGTCGACGTGCTCGCAGCCGCCGTAGTAGCGGCGGCCGGGGTAGCCCTCGGCGTACTTGTTGGTGAGGACGGAGCCCTGGGCCTCCATGACCGCGACCGGGGCGAAGTTCTCCGACGCGATCATTTCGAGGGTGGACTGCTGGCGGTGGAGCTCGGCGTCGACGGCGGCGGCGACGTCGGGGTCGAGCTCGTGCAGGGAGCTGTTGAGGAGCGACATGAGTCTTTTCCTGGAGGGATCAGGAGGCGCTGAGCGCTTCCGGTGCGGGCGGTGGCCGTGAGTCAGCCGGCGATGAACGCGTCGTACTCGTCGGCGGAGAGCAGGTCCTCCGGCTCGTCGGTGATCTTCACCTTGAACAGCCAGCCGCCCTCGAAGGGAGCGGAGTTCACCAGCGAGGGGTCGGTGGCGACGTCCTCGTTGACCGCGGTCACCTCACCGCTGACCGGCGAGTACAGGTCGCTGACCGACTTGGTCGACTCCAGCTCGCCACAGGTCTCGCCCGCGGTGACGGTGTCACCGACGGCGGGCAGGTCCACGAAGACGACATCGCCGAGCGCGTTGGCGGCGTGCTCGGTGATCCCGACCGTCGAGGCGCCGTCCTCGGCGCCCGACAGCCACTCGTGCTCCTTGCTGTAGCGCAGCTGCTGGGGGTTGCTCATGGCTCGATTCTCCTGTACGCGGGGGTGTGGTCGTGAAAGGGGTCTTGCACTGTGAGACACCAGGGTGACGCGGGAGCCGCCCGGGGGCCGGTGGCCCTGGCCGGGCGGGCGCTACTTCTGCCGCTTGTAGAACGGCAGGGCGACGACCTCGTACGGCTCGTGGCTGCCGCGGATGTCCACCCGGACGCCCTCGGTGCCGGGCGTGGCGTGCGCCGCGTCGACATAGGCGATGGCCAGCGGCTTGCCGAGGGTGGGGGAGGGGGCCCCGGAGGTGACCTCGCCGATCACGGCGCCCTCGGCGTCGACCACGGCGTAGCCGGCCCGCGGGACGCGGCGCCCCTCGGCGACCAGGCCGACGAGCACCCGCGGCGGGTGGCTCTCGGCGCGGGCCGCGGCCTCCTCCAGCGCGGCGCGGCCCACGAAGTTCCCCCCGTTGGAGGTCTTCTCGAACTTCACGACCCGGCCCAGGCCCGCGTCGAACGGCGTGGTCGCGGTGGTCAGCTCGTGCCCGTACAGCGGCATCCCCGCCTCCAGGCGCAGGGTGTCGCGGCAGGACAGGCCGCACGGGACCAGACCGGCCTCCTTGCCGGCCGCGGTCAGTGCCTCCCACAGGGCGGCCGCGTCGGCGGGCCGGACGAACAGCTCGAAGCCGTCCTCGCCGGTGTAGCCGGTCCGGGCGATCAGCGCGTCGATCCCGGCGACGGTGCCGGGCAGGCCCGCGTAGTACTTCAGGCCGTCCAGGTCGGCGTCGGTGAGGGCCTTGAGGATGCCGGCGGACTCCGGGCCCTGGACCGCGAGCAGCGCGTAGGCGTCGCGGTCGTCGCGGACGGTGGCGTCGAAGCCCTCCGCCCGCTCGGTCAGCGCGTCCAGGACGACCTGGGCGTTGGCCGCGTTGGCGACGACCATGTACTCCTCGTCGGCGAGGCGGTAGACGATCAGGTCGTCGAGGATGCCGCCGCGCTCGTCGCAGATCATGGTGTAGCGGGCGCGGCCGGCGCGGACGCCGCCGATGTTGCCGACCAGCGCGTAGTCCAGCAGGTCGGCCGCCTGCGGGCCGGTGACGGTGATCTCGCCCATGTGGGAGAGGTCGAAGAGGCCGGCGCGGGTGCGGACGGCGAGGTGCTCGTCGCGCTCGCTGCCGTAGCGCAGCGGCATGTCCCAGCCGGCGAAGTCGGTCATGGTCGCGCCGAGGGCGCGGTGCGTGGCATCCAGCGCGGTACGGCGGGGGGCTTCGGTCATCGTTCCCAGGCTCCCAAGCAGACGTGACAAGACGGTCTCCCCATCTGTCATCGGAACCTGAGAGGTTCACCGGGAGTCCGCGGACGGACCCGGTTTGCACCTTGGGTGGAGCCGCCTCCCTCGGCCGGGCGGCGGTTCGCTTTTCAGATCTGCCTCGCCCGCGCGGTATAGGGGCCTGAGAGATTCAAGGGAGGACTTGCTCCTTCGGCGCCCCGCCGTGACGGCCGGGGACTCTCCCGCGCGGATTCAAGCGGCCGGTATGCAGTTGGCGGCGTACGGCCGGACGGCGGCACACCTGCGGCACATGTATACGGATGAGCACGATGTGCACGCGGCGCGGACATCATCGCACGGGATCGGCCGATGCAGGAGTCCCGGTCCCGGGAGCCGTCCCGGTGGACGCGAGGGTGACCTCACCCCTACCCGAACTTGACCTTCCCTTGAAGGTCATGACCTTCTCTTGGCATTCTGCGGGCGGGGCCCGCACGGGCCGGGCGGGGAGGGGCGAACACGGTGCACGGTGAAGCGGGACACGCGACGGGAACCGGAACACCCCCGGACGGCGGCCCGCCGGGAGAGACGGTCCGGCCCGGCGACGGGCCCGCCGTCGTCGACCTGCGCGGGCGGCGGCCCGCCGCGCTGCGCTTCCCGGCCGGGGCCCTGGTCGTCGTCTCCGGCCTGCCCGGCAGCGGCAAGAGCACCCTGATGCGGCGCGCTGTGCCCCCGCGCGACACCAGGGGCGCCGCCGTGCACCGCGTCGACTCCCAGGACGTCCGCGCCCGCTGGGAACGCGGCCCGGCGGGCCTCCTGCCGTACGCCGCCTACCGCCCCCTGGTCCGCGCCGCCCACTACCTCGGACTGCGTCGCGCGCTGCGCGCCGGCGGCAGTGTGGTGGTGCACG